>NC_019695.1:3007520-3308272 GCF_000317125.1 Chroococcidiopsis thermalis PCC 7203 | reverse complement strand
TGGATTACCGGACATAGTTACATCGTCTACGGTCCCCTATCTAACGGTGCAACTACGCTAATGTATGAAGGTGCGCCGCGTTCGTCTAATCCTGGGTGTATGTGGGACGTAATTGAAAAATACGGCGTGAATATTTTCTACACTGCACCTACGGCGATTCGCGCTTTTATTAGAATGGGCGAAGACTTGCCCAAAGCCAGAAATCTCTCTTCCCTACGCTTACTGGGAACGGTAGGCGAACCGATTAACCCCGAAGCTTGGATGTGGTATCACCGCGTTATTGGGGGAGAACGCTGTCCGATTGTCGATACTTGGTGGCAAACGGAAACAGGGGGTATTATGATTACACCCTTACCAGGGGCAATTCCTACTAAACCTGGTTCGGCAACTCGTCCTTTCCCTGGTATTTTGGCTGATGTCGTAGATTTAGAAGGCAACCCCGTCGGCGATTATAACGGTGGCTATTTAGTCGTGCGTCACCCTTGGCCTGGAATGATGCGGACAGTGTACAACGATCCCGACCGCTTCCGTCGTACCTATTGGGAACACATCCCCCCCAAAGATGGACAGTACATCTACTTTGCTGGAGATGGAGCGAGACGGGATGAAAATGGTTATTACTGGGTGATGGGTCGCGTCGATGACGTGATTAACGTAGCCGGACACCGTTTAGGGACGATGGAAGTTGAGTCAGCCTTGGTGTCTCATCCAGCGGTAGCTGAAGCCGCTGTCGTGAGTAAGCCAGATGAGGTGAAAGGAGAAGAAATCGTTGCCTTTGTCACCCTAGAAGGGACGATAACACCCAGCGAGGCGTTGAACAAGGAACTCAAGCAGCACGTCGTGAATGAAATTGGGGCGATCGCGCGTCCTGGCGAAATCCGGTTTACCGACTCTTTACCCAAAACCCGTTCGGGGAAAATCATGCGGCGGTTACTCCGTTCTCTAGCCGCAGGTGAAGAAGTTTCTGGGGATACTTCTACTCTCGAAGATCGTAGCGTGTTGGATAAGTTAAGGGAAGGCGCTTAGGAAATCGGCTGATGTAGAGACGTTACATGTAACGTCTCTACACCCGAACATGTAACATCTCTACACCCGACTTCCGACTCCTGTACGGGCGGGTTTAGAAACCCGCCCCTACCGACTCTTGCATCAACTAAACATTCTCCGATCGAGGCTTTTCGGATCGCGATGGGAGACAAAATTCTCTAAATTTTCGTCTGATTCCAGGCGACCTTCGACTAAGTTGATAATGCGATCGGCAACATCTAAAATACTATTGTCGTGAGTGACAATTAAAATCGTACACCCTTGCTCTTTAGCTAGTTTTTGCATTAATGTCACGACTTCGCGCCCCGACTTTTTATCTAAAGCAGCAGTGGGTTCGTCTGCTAAAATTAGTTGCGGTTGATTGACTAAAGCACGGGCGATCGCGACTCTTTGTTTTTGTCCTCCCGATAGGGCATTGGGTTTATAATCGACGCGGTTAGCTAAACCCAATTGACTCAACATCTCTACTGCTAATTTGCGCTTTTCTCGCCAGTTATTTGTTAATTCCACAGCCATTTCTACATTTTGCGAGGCAGTCAGAGATTCAAATAAATTGTGTGCTTGGAAGATAAAGCCAATATTCCGTCGTATTTCTACCAATTGAGATTTGTTGAGTCCGACTAATTCTTTTTCTAATACTAATAAATTCCCTTCATGAGCCGATCGCAAGGCTCCAATTAAACTCAAAAGAGTTGTTTTCCCCGAACCCGATGGACCAGTCATAATCACGATTTGTCCCTTGGGTAAATCGAGATTGATGTCGGACAATACCTGGGTACGTAAATCGCCCTGCCCAAAATAATAATTGAGTCGGCGAATTATAACAGCAAATTTATCTGTCATAAGCTGTCACGTATAGCAGAGAGTCGGGACTCGGGAGTCGGCAATAGAAAAATTTTGACTTTTGCCTTTTGACTTTTGATTTACGGATCTTATTCACGAACCAAATACCTCCGCCGGATCTGTCGCTTGAACTTTACGCACGGCGATCGCGCCCGATATCAAACACATAATAAAGGTAGCAATCAGAATATTAATTGCTCGTTCCCAAGTCATTTGCATTAACAAACCTGTAGAACTAGCTGTCAAACTATATAGTCCCAAACTGATAAAAAATCCTGGAACAAAACCAAAAAACACGAGAATCACCGATTCCTGCAACACGATTCCTAGCAGGTGAAAATTAGAATAACCGATCGCTTTGAGCGTGGCATATTCTGCCCAATGTTCTGCTACATCCGTATACAAAATTTGATAAACCAAAATAATCCCGACAAAAAAACCCATCGTTGTTAGCAAAGAAAACACAAAGCCAATTGCCGTGTTTTCTTGCCAGTAGCTTAATTCTTTTTGCACGAACTCGGCTTTCGTCCACACGGCGACATCTTGCGGTAGTTGCTGGCGCAGTGCAGATGCGATCGCATCGACATCGGCATTTTCCGCCACTTTTAACAGTCCAATATCGACAGTATTGAGCGTGCGACTGTCTTCCTCTGGAGCCAAATTAGCAAAATAGCGTAAGAAATTTTGGTCGCTGATAACAACATTGCCATTTCCCGAAGCAAAGTCAGTTCCCAAACTGAAAGTTCCTACCAACCGAATTTGCTGTTCCGAAAGTTCGGTAATTGTACCTGGCGCAATTGGTCCCACCTCCGATCGCGATTGGTCGTCAATGAGTGCCGTCCAAGGTAGCTTCAACGCCTCCCGATTTTGTAAAATTCCAGGCAGAGGTAATACAGGGTCATCAGGATTGAAAGCAATGACTCGCAATGGTCGGATGGTTTTCGTTTCAGAATTTTTCCAATCGCCTGTAGTTGTATAAAAAGGATAGGCAGCAACTACACCCTCAAAATTTTGTGCTTGGTAAAGTCGTCTGCGGGCAAATTGCTCTGGTACGAACATATTGTACTTGAGCCGATTGACGATCAGAATTTCTCCATTGAGCCGTTTTAGCAGTTGTACTTGGCTGTCGTACAAAGCATTTTCAAACCCTTGAAAGATAAACATCAACAACACGGCAAAAGACACCCCTGCAACGGCGGTCAGCAAGCGGCGCTTTTCATGAGTCAAATTGAACCAAGCCAAAGGAGTGTGACGGGGGGGAAGCATAATTAACTAGGGGCTAGGGAGTTCGGAATTCGGAATTCGGAATTCGGAATTCGGAATTAAATAATCCCACACTACGCTCTTACCAACTACCAACTACCACTGATAACTGATTAAAAGACTTCAGCAGGATCGGCGTTGATGACTTTTTGCAAGGAGACCAAGCCGGAGAGGGTACACATGAGGATCGTTAGTAGCAGCACGAGAATAGCGCGTTCGAGTTCCATTGCAATTGGTAGACCTCCACTAGTGGCTCTGAGGGTGAGATCGTATAGACCGAGGGAGATAGCGAAGCCTGGAATGTAACCTAGAAGGGCAAGAATAATTGCTTCTTGAATGACGATCGCGCATAAAACTCGGCTGCGATAACCCATTGCTTTGAGGGTGGCATATTGCCGTAAGTGGCTGGAAACGTCGGTGTAGAGGATTTGATAGACGATGACGACACCGACAATACAGGAGACAATCACCCCCATACCAAAAATAAAGCCAGTGGAAGTTGCCCCAATCCAGTAGGCGCGATCGCGCTGGATGATGTCTGCTTTCGTAATCACTTCGACATCTTTGGGCAAAATTCGCCGCAATTCGTTGACAACTGCAACACTATCTGCATCTGATCGCAGTTTCACCAGTCCTAAACTGACGCGGTTGAGCGGAAAGGGATCGAAATAGCGGCGGAAGTTTTGATCGCTCATAATTAAAGTCCCATCAGCAGCAAATCCACCGCCGAAGGTGTATTGACCGCCAATTGTGACTTTTCTGCCAATTCCTCTCGATCGCGCTTCTGTCATCGTGCCAATTGTTTGCGTCCCGTATTCGGGGCGGGAAAGGCGATCGTACAGAACGGTATCTGGACGTAGAAGCGCGGCTCGATTTGCCGGAGAATCCAATTCTGGAATTAAAAATACTGGATCGTTGGGGTTGATTCCAAAGGCAAAGATCGCCCGACTCAGGCGAGTTTCGGGGTTGCGCCACTGGAGATAACCTAAATAGAGTGGCATAGCTCTTTCTACACCGTTAACTCCTCGTGCTTGATAGATCCGCTCGATCGCAAAGGGTTTGGTACTGCTAATTTCTAAAGCTAAAGGCGATCGCAGATAGATATCGGCATTAATTTGCTCGTACATTTGGCTGGCAGATTTTGCCAGAGAACCCAAAAAACCCAAGTTCATAAATACGAGAATGACCGCAAACGCAACTCCAGCGATCGCCACAACTAACCGCGTTTTTTCGTGTACCAAATTCAACCAGGCGATCGGAGTCCTCATTTCACGTCAATTTTCACATCTACCTGTAAATTGGTCAGAGCTGCTACTGTTTGACTATCATCCAAAAGCACTCTCACTTCTACTACCCGTGCATCGGCATTAGCCGCCGGATCGTCATCGAGAACGTTATTTTTAAAGATCTGCCAGCCAATTTCCGAAACTTCTCCGGTTATGGGTTTAGCGAAAGCACCGTTACGACTGGTAATCGTTGCCTTCTGCCCGACTTTTACCAACCCCACATCAGATTCATACACCTCAGCTACAGCATACATCCGGCGCGTATCGCCCATTTCTACAATCCCATCATTGGCGATCGCCTCCCCAGGATAGGCAAAAACCCGTAAAATTCTGCCAGTTCTGGGGGCGCGGATAATTGTTCGCTGCAAACGCGCTTCGGCTAATTTCAAATTTTGTGCTGCCGATCTCGCTGCAACTTGGACTTGAGATAACGGTAAATTTGCTTGCTCTGACTTCAGTTGAGCTTCTGCATTGCCCAAATTCGCTTTCACGGCATTTTCCAGCCGAATCAAGGAGGCTTTGGCGTTGTTGAGTTGTTCCTGCAAGCTGCGTGTCTGACTGACTTGCCGATCTAATTCTTGCTTGGCGATCGCGCCTTCTTGATAAAGGTTTTGGTTGCGTTGTAAGTCAGTTTGTGCTAAAGCTAACTCTGCTTCTATCTGCCTAACAGTTGCTCTTTGCGCCTCTACCTCAAAAGTTCCGGGGCGATTGACCTGTTGAATTCGCGTTTGAGCTTCTTGGATTTGGGCTTGAGCGTATGCAGTTGATGCTTTTAGTCTCTCCCGCGCTTCAGCTAATTGACTAGCAGCATAATTTCTTTCCGCCAGCCTCTCATCGTAACTTTCTAAATAAGCAATAACTGCCCCTACCTTGACCAAATCGCCCCGCGAAACTAGTAATTTGCCAATTCGCTCGCCACTCGGACCGCTAACGCGAATTGCTTCCCCTTGTGGTTCTAGTCGTCCAAGGGCAACAACTGTTACCTTTTGAGGTAGAGGTGCAGGAGTCTGAGATGCTGTTGGTTTGTTTTGCTCGGAATTTCTCAACTGAGTGACTCCGATTCCAATTAAACCGATCGCGATCGCCCCCGCAGTCACACCTATAATCCAACCCCGTCTGGGCTTTAACTCCTTGAAAATCATAATCTCGACATCCGCCGATGTAATTTGTTTTAGCGTTCCCTCTTGACTACCTCAGCAGTGACAACAACCTCTCTTATCGAGCTAATCGCCATGCTACTACCGAAATATTTTGCAGTCCATTATTTCTGACTCGTAGTTTATAATTTGTCATTTGTATGAGTTGTTGGTAATGGGTAATAGGTAATCGGTAATAGGTCATTTATCGTTTGCGGTTTTCTCCGTTTGTTCCCTTGTCTCCCTTGTCTCCCTTGTCTCCCTTGTCCCCCCCCTCTCCCTTGTCTCCCTTGTCCCCTCTTTCTTCTCCTTACCCCTTATCCCTATTTAATGTTCCAAACCACTCGTCGCCGATTAGCACTTTGGTATACAGCCGTTACTGCTATCCTACTGCTCCTATTTGCCAGTGGGATGTATTGGTACGTCCGCAATACCCTGATCGAACGGATTGACGATACCTTAAATCATGTCGTAGAAGTTGTTGGGCGATCGCTGGTCATCGAACCAATTTCCCCAGAAAGCGGACAACGGTTGAATATTGAAGCTTCTTTTCGAGATAATGCCGATACAGTTGATGACGATCGCATCGATTTAGAATGGTTTAGCCCCACTGGAGAACTACTCTGGTCAACTTTTACCGCACCTTTAGATATTCCCCTCCACCCTAATCGCACGGGTGAAACCGTTCAAATTAGTCACCATCAAGACACAGAAAACACTCCCTCACTCCTCACTCCTCACTCCTCACTCCTCCTCAGACAAGTCACCGAAAGAATCCAAATTGGAAGACAAGTTTTAGGATATTTGCGCGTCAGTCATCCTTGGTTTGAAGTCACTAAACCAAGTCAGCAACTCGCTTTCGATTTAATTTTGGGTATTGGATTGATGCTCGTTTCCGTAGCGCTTTGCGGTTGGTTCCTTTCGGGCAAAGCAATGGAACCCGTCAAAGATTCTTATCAACGTTTGAAACAATTTACTGCTGATGCTTCCCATGAATTGAGAAGCCCGATCGCTTTAATTCAAACTAACGTTCAAGTCGCTTTAGCAGAATTAGATTCAGCCGGAGGACAAGGCGCAGGCTCGTTAAAATACGGACAACAGTTAAAAGTAGTAGAACGATTAACTAAACGCCTCGGTCGTCTCGTGGATGACTTATTATTTCTAGCACGTCAAGATAGCGGGATCGTTCAACCACAATTTTCTACCTGTCCCTTAGACGCACTATTAATAGAAGTAGTAGAAGAACAGCAATTCGCCGCAGCAGAAAAGAAGATCAAAATTTTCCTAGATTTAACCGCACCAACGGAGACAAAAACCGAAGACGATTGGTTTACCCTCCAGGGAGACTGGAATCAACTAGCACGATTATTTACAAACTTGATTGGTAATGCTATACATTACACTCCAGAAGGTGGTGAAATTCGGGTCGAGCTACAACATATCTCTACTAACAAAGAACTTTTTTCTCCGCCCCTTCTGTACGGGCGCACTGCTGCGCGCCCCTACCATTCGCTCCTCTCTTCTCGCCTTCAAGTCAAAGTTAAAGACACGGGTATTGGTATTCCCGAAACTGCTTTACCTCACTTATTCGATCGCTTTTATCGCGTCGATCCTGCTCGGACTCACGCGACAGGATCGCAAGCAGTACAAGCATCAACAGGTTCGGGACTGGGTTTAGCAATTGCGGCTGCGATTGTTGCCAACCACCAAGGACAAATTACTGCCGAAAGTACTCTCGGACAAGGTACGATTTTTACCGTCACTCTACCCGCGAGTGGTGATGCGTAAATCAAGCGTGAGAAAAATTTTATCTCCCGACTTCACAGCTTATTCACTTTCTCGTCCTATTTTTGAGACAAGAACAGATGGGAGGACAGATTCATGAGCGACTTAGAGCAGAACGTCTTCAACGTACTCCAACGCCATCCTTTCTGTAGTGCTGTACTAGTTGCTTATAAGCTTGAGTTACCTATAGCTAAAGTTCAAGCTACCATGAACCAACTCATAGATCGTGGCATTCTCATTCCACAGTGCAGCAACTATAGCAATCCTATTTGATTCATGAACGTGGAGCAGGCTTCTAGCCTGCCGCAGGCTAGAAGCCTACTTTACAAATCATTTAGAACTACTATATAACTCGTTTCGATAATCTTGTCTCGATCGCATAGCAGCGATCGCTTCCGTATTTTTGCGATCGGTGAAAGTACGTGCAGATCGTTTCCTAACTGTGAAAGTCGTAAAAATTTGGCATGACATCGATCGCTTTTATAATTTTTTGATCGAATTTAAGTCATGCTTTTTTAAGCTCCTGTGCCTTTGGCTTAGATTTAGGAGTTATTCGGCTCGCCTCATTATTTTTTAATTACTTTCGCTCCACTTGCTTGCTAGATAAAACTACGATTCATGCAAGAAACCAGTAAGAAATTCAATATGCATATCCGAAATTTTACTTAATGTTTATAATTGAGCGACAAAATATAAAAATTCCGTAAATCCTCAATAAATGTGTAGTATAAAAGAAGACTAGCTAATATAGGTTGGTTTGCTACATAGTCGTTTTAACAAGTGATTTTCGGCAAAGGTCAGAGTGAACTGCGATCGCGCAGTATATTTTTATAGCCGTGTATTCGGTTAAATAGAAACTAAACTCTGACTTTTCAGAGCCGAAACATAGGTAAGCTAATAGCACAAAGTAAGTCAAACCATTAAGCAATTAACTATTAGTTAAATTTCCATAGAATAAGTATCTATATGCCTCCCTATACGCCCTCATAGGATAAAGTTTATTCAAACTTAAAACTACGAGTGCATTATGAGTAAACAATAAGTGGAAACCCAGAATGGAGACTAAAAACCATCTTCAGAAATTTTTAACTGAGAGCAATAGTCCTCAAAGTCAGGCTTTACCTTTGGCATCTAAAGCACAGCTAGAAGAAGGTGATGAAGGTGGTTTAAACATAGGAAAGCTAATTGCCGCAGTTCAAAGAAGAATGCTTGTAGTTGCGAGTGTAGCAACCACAGTTGCAGCCGCGGCAGTAGTTTATGGTTTACTAAGTAAACCAGTCTATGAAGGCAAGTTTGATTTACTGCTCGAACCGATAACTGCTGAGAATAAGCTATCGATATCTCCTCTCAACGAAATCAAAACCGAACAAAGAACTATTAATGAAACTGAAATTAAGGTATTACAGAGTCCAAAAATCATGACTCCTGTTGCCCAGCAAGTATTAACGCAGTATCCAAATACCGATCTGACCAAGCTCAAGTTTGAACGACTGCCAAATACTAATATTATTTCAGTGACTTACCGAGATCCAAATCCAGAAAAGATTAAGTACGTAATGGATCTTCTTTCTAAAGCTTATCTAGTTTATAGCTTAGAAGAGCGTCGGTCTGACGTACGAATGGGACTTCAATTTATCGAGGAACAGTTACCAAAATTACGGCAGCAAGTTGAATCTTTACAAGAAAGACTCCAAACATTTCGGCAAAAATATGACTTAATCGATACTGAAGGGCAAGGTAGACAGCTGACCGACCGACTGAATCAAATTACGCAACAACGGCGAGAAACGCAGACCCAATTAGCCAGAACTCGCGCCCTCTACAATGCATTACAGCAGCAGTTACAAATGCGATCGCCAGAAGCAGCAGTCGTCACAGCCTTGAGTGAAGCACCCCGCTATCAAGCATTGTTAAACCAATTGCAACAGATCCAAACCAGGATTGCCGTTACAGCAGCGCAATATCGGGAAGATAGTCCTACAGTTCAGGCACTGCGATCGCAGGAACAAAATTTACTCCCCTTGGTAGAACAGGAAAGAAGAGCCATCTTAGGCAAGAATATACAAGTATCAAGACAGCTGCCAGCCTTTGCCTCTACCAATACTATTCGCCAGCAACAAACACAGCAACTTTTAGAGGCGGCTAACCAGATTCAAACCTTAGAGGCAGAAAATAAAGCGCTGACTCAAGCCGATATTGTATTAAGACAGCAGGTCAAGCAATTTCCCGCCTTGGCACGCCAGAATGACGATCTCGTAGGGCAATTGAAAATTGCTTCCGAAAACTTAAATCAGTTTTTAACTAAGCGCGAAGCATTACGCATCGATTTGGCACAGAAACAAGTGCCTTGGCAACTGATCACTCCTCCTACTGACCCTGAAACGTCTTCGTTGAGCCTGAAACGTAATTTAATGTTGGGGGCAGTCATGGGTTTATTGACGGGTATTGCAGTGGCATTGCTGATCGAAAAATTCAGCAATGTGATTCATACGCCTGAAGATGTGAAAGATTTAACCCGATTGCCACTACTCGGAGAAATTCCGCTGAAGAAAGACGCGAGTTCGGTTAAGGCTGGTGTTACCGAACTCGTAAAATCTATCAATCCGATCGCAAAATCGAGCCAACAAAAGCCACAAACTCAACAGCAAACTATGGCTCAGTTTTGGGAATCTTTGCGCTCTTTGTACACGAATATTCGCTTTCTGGGTTTCGATAAGCCGATCCGCTCTTTGGCTGTCATTTCTGCTGCTGCGGAAGAAGGGAAATCTACCGTGGCACTCCATTTAGCTCAAACAGCCGCCATGATGGGGCAGAGAGTGCTACTAGTAGATGCGGATTTACGAAATCCTAACATTCACAAACGCTTGGGTTTAAGTAACACCGTTGGCTTAAGTAATGTAATCGTGAATGACATCAATTTTCAAGATGTGTTGCATCGAGTCAATTGCGAACCAGTTGCAATCAAGAATAGCGATCGCGCCGAACTTTCTGTCAGCAAGACTTCGTTAGAAGTCGAGAGTTTGTACGTTTTGACAGCCGGACAAATTCCACCCAATCCTGCCCATTTGCTCTCATCTCACAAGATGCAAAACCTAGCAAAACAGTTTGAATCTGCTTTCGATCTGATCGTATACGATACGTCGCCACTATTAGGACTAGCAGATAGCAATCTCCTCTCTGCCCATATAGATGCGAGTATTTTAGTCGTAGGTATGGGCAAAGCTCATCGTTCGGCGCTGGCAAAGGCATTAGAAAGCTTAAAAATTGTCGGTAGCCCTGTCATTGGTGCAGTTGCTAACGGAGTGACGACAAGCTATAAGAGCGCTTACTATTAGTGTGAGAAGGCAGAAGTCGTAGGGGCGGGTTTTTTGTCCATGTCTGTAATAGAGCAAATAATGTTGCAATTAAACCCGTTTGTTCAGTTGTAGGGGCGGGTTTGTTAGCGATAGCCCGTACTAGAATACATAATTTGGCAATTAAACCCGCCCGTACAGAAGTCAGGAGGGTGTTAAGCCAGCCAATAGCACCGAGCTGGTTGTTGAGACAAAAATGTATTGGTTCTGATTTGATTACAATAAATTTGTAGGGGCGCATGGTTGTGCGCCCCTGTATGTGTTGTCTGTTGCGTGTTACGGCGATAAATGTCTGATTCGATCGCGTCGTCTACTATTGCTGCCATTGCCACTGCGGTAGTACCGCAACAAGGTAGTGTAGGCATTGTCAGGGTCTCGGGAAATGAAGCGCTCGCGATCGCTCATCATCTATTTTACGCCCCTGGAAAACAAGCCTGGGAAAGCCACCGCATTCTCTATGGCTACATTCGCCATCCCCAAACACAGCAACTCGTGGATGAGGCGTTATTGCTAATCATGCAGGCTCCACGTTCCTATACCCGAGAGGATGTCGTCGAGTTTCACTGTCATGGTGGAATTATGGCAGTACAGCAGGTATTGCAGTTGTGTTTGGCAGAAGGAGCCAAACTAGCGCAGCCAGGGGAATTTACACTTAGAGCATTTTTAAACGGACGCTTAGACTTAACCCAAGCCGAAAGTATAGCCGATTTGGTCGGGGCGCGATCGCCGCAAGCAGCGCAGACAGCTTTAGCAGGTATACAGGGAAAATTAGCTCACCCAATTCGTCAATTACGAACGAAATGTTTAGATGTCTTAGCAGAAATTGAGGCAAGAATTGACTTTGAGGAGGATCTACCACCATTAGATGAAACACTAGTTCGAGCAGAACTAGCCCAATTTGAGGTAGAAGTCAGCAAAATTCTGGCTACAGCCCATCAAGGCGAATTATTACGCACGGGATTAAAAGTGGCGATTGTCGGTCGTCCGAATGTGGGAAAATCGAGTTTGTTGAATGCTTGGAGTCGTAGCGATCGCGCTATTGTCACCGATTTACCCGGTACGACTCGCGATGTGGTCGAGTCTCAACTCGTCGTGGGAGGAATTCCGATTCAGGTATTAGATACAGCAGGAATTCGCGCCACAGAAGATCGAGTCGAGAAAATGGGAGTCGAGCGATCGCTTTCTAGCGCTCAAGCCGCCGATTTAGTTTTATTGACAATTGATGCGGCGGCGGGATGGACTCAGGCGGATGAGGAAATTTACCTTCAGGTAAAACACCGTCCGTTAATTTTAGTTATTAACAAAATCGATCTGGCGGCGGTTGAAACAGTGAATTATCCAGCCGAAATTAGTCAGGTAGTGACAACGGCTGCTGCTTGCGATCGCGGGATAGATGCTTTAGAGCAAGCAATTTTGGCAAAGGTGCGATCGGGAAAGGTAGATTCTGCCAATCTAGATTTAGCAATTAACCAGCGCCAAGCCGCCGCGCTAATCAGAGCGCAAACTTGCTTAGACCAGGTACGAGAGGCGATCGAACAGCAGTTACCTCTCGATTTTTGGACGATTGACTTACGCGGCGCAATTCAAGCACTAGGAGAAATTACTGGGGAAGAAGTCACGGAGTCAGTGTTAGATCGAATTTTCAGCCAGTTTTGTATTGGAAAATGAATGTAAGAATTCTTCATTTTTGACTTTTAACTTTTAACTTTTATCTTTTTCATCTCGGTCTTCCCAGCGTCGTAATGTAAAGTACGGCTTCGTCACTCGGAATCCCAAGAACTTCGTTAACGCGATCGTCAAAAAAGCCACCGATACCGCTTACACCTAAGTTGAGACGAATAGCGGCTAAATTCAGTTTTTGTCCTAAATGTCCTGCATCCATGTGTAGGTAGCGATAAACGCGATCGCCATAGCGTGCTACAGCTTTTTTCAGATCTGCGGTGTGAAAGAGGACGGCGGCTGCATCCCGACCGAGTTCTTGTCCTAAGCAGAGGAAGTGCAATTCGCGTCGAAAGTTTTTAAATCGAATTTGCCGCAATTCTTGGGCTTTTGGTGCGTAGTAGTAGCAACCTTCTTCTAAGCCCGTGACTCCAGATACGGCAATAAATGTTTCAATTAAGCTTAAGTCGAAATAGTCTGGATCGCCATCAAATCCTCGATCGACGTAATGCTGAGGTTGATAGGTGAAATCTAACAAGACCCTTAACTCATCTATTGTGAGTTCAGCACCAGTATAAGCACGAGTGGAGCGACGTTCGAGTATTGTCGTCTCCAACCCGACTAAATTTATGCCCCAATCTATCGGGTTAGTTCTAGTTGAAACTTTCAAACAAAAAGGAAAGTTATATTTATCTTCTAAATTAGCAACTTCCTGTTGCTCCTGGCTTTTGACGACTGGTGCTTCGTCTATTTGCGTTGCTCGATGGCAGTAAGCCAGTAATTCGCCGTCGGGAACTTCGGGATACTCAACTTGGGTAGCAGATGGTAAGGCTGTGCAACTGAGAGGTAATTTGAGAGGTAATTGTTGTACTGCCAAATCTATTAATGGAACGACTGCGATCGCTCCTTCTTGTTCTGGGTCGAGATATAATATTTGGCTGACAGATGCATCAATAAATCCACCAACTAAGTAGGGACGGAAGTTAGTCAAAGCACCAGCCAGTTCAATATTACCTAGCAGGTGTCCTGTATCTAAAAATATGCGACGATAGGCGCGGTCTTGGTAGCGCCAAGCCGAGCGGTAGAATATAGCTGTGGCGATCAGTGCAATTTCGCTACTTTCTAGAGCTGGATGTTGAAAACAGGCTGCTTGCAGGTCGCTCCAAACATCACTTTCCCAAAACTGAGTGAGAGAATGAGCCAGCGGGTTATAGCTGTAAAGTCCGGCTGGAATGAGTGGCGTACCGCGAGAAATTAGATAAACTTCGGCTGGATATAACCCCCCAGCAGAGGGAGCAGAGCGGAGATAGAGCGGCTGCCCCATCATCGTTGGAACTTTGGCGGTGATCCCGTAACTATATAGTAAAAGATGAGACAATCGCTGCCACCAAGCAATTCCTGGAATGACTGCTGAAGCCTCTGCATCTGCTTGTAAGTATGGTTTGAGATCGAAAACCGTACCGATCTTATACTCTTTAAATGGCGACGGTTGCTTCGACCAATCTAACCCCTGACCTTTAGCAGCAATCGTCTCAGGGTCGTATTTCGTGCGTTCGTGGTAGTATTGGGCGATCGATCCGTACTGTTCTGGCATAGCCATCTGGCAGAAGTTTTCCTTTCTTCAATCTTTGCACTCCAAGGGGCGATCGCATTCATTCCTGCATTTTAGTTTAGTTACTGCTCAAAATCGTGGCGATCGCTTTCATCTAACATAGCTATGATGCAGCTATACTAGGCGATCGCTGGCTATTATTCGCAAAAATAAGTATAAATTATAACTTTAGGCTATGACTTTAATTTTAACTAACGACGATGGAATTGACGCGCCAGGAATTCGGGCATTGCAAAAAGCCGTGGCTGGGTACAAAGTCATCGTCGCTGCACCCAGAGATCATTTATCTGGCTGCGGACATCAAGTCACCACAACTCAAGCAATCCACGTTCATCGTCGCAGCGAAAACGAGTATGCGATCGCCGGAACTCCAGCCGATTGTACCCGCATAGCTACAACATATATCTGTCAAGATGTCAAATTCGTGCTTTCCGGGATCAATGCTGGAGGTAACATGGGGGCTGATGTCTACATTTCAGGAACTGTTGCAGCCGTCAGAGAAGCAGCATTTCAAGGAATTCCTGGGGTGGCAGTTTCCCACTACCGCAAAGGCAAACGCAATGTAGATTGGGATACTGCGGCAAGGTGGACGGCGAAAGTCTTAGCCGATCTACTCGATCGTCCGCCAGAACCAGGCACGTTTTGGAACGTAAATTTGCCGCACTTACTACCAGGAGATCCCGATCCAGAAGTGGTGTTTTGCGAACCTTCAACTCAACCGCTCCCAGTCAATTATCGGATTGAAGGCGATCGCTTTTATTATGCCGGGGAATATGCCCAACGCGATCGCGCTCCAGGTACGGATGTCGATGTCTGTTTTTCTGGCAAAATCGCCGTAACCCTATTGAGGCTTTAAGAGTTTTACCCACTTAAGGCTGAACCCATTACAATTCGACCGATTAGACTGGAAGAAGTTTCAGACACGTACATGAGCGATCCCCATTCATTTCAGGAAAACCCATCTAGCGATCTTACGACTTCACAGCAATCGGAGCGATCGCCTGGGAAATCTGCCCCACCACTGGCAATGGTGGAAACAGCTTTTCTTGCGAGTACAGCCAGCTTGATCTATTTCATTAATTTTTATTTTCCCCTCGGTCCCCTGCTGCGGATTTTCTTTGCGATCCCTGTAGCAATCGTCTATTTACGATGGAGTGCGAGGGCGGGATGGATGGCGGCTGGAGTTTCTGGGTTGCTGCTAGCAGTGTTGATGGGTCCAATTCCCAGTTTGCTGTATGTTATGCCCTATGGGGTGATGGGAGTATTATTAGGCGCTGCTTGGCGGCGGCGATCGCCCTGGATCGTCTCAGTTGCTTTAGGAACTCTTTTAGGCGCGATCGGTTTCTTCTTTCGCTTTTGGTTAATGTCGATTTGGTCTGGTCGCGATCTCTGGGTTTATCTAATTGTAGAAGTCACGGAGTTGGCAGAGTGGATTTTTGACAAGCTAGGACTGTTGCTACAACCGAGTATGCTGGTGATTCAAGTCTTAGCGCTAGCACTGGTTTTAGTCAGCAATTTAGTTTATTTATTTGTCGTTCACCTCGTTGCTTGGTTACTCCTCGATCGCCTTGGTAACCCAATTCCCCGTCCGCCCCGTTGGGTACAGGTTTTAATGGACTATGAGTAAGGAGTTAAATGATCCGAATTTACACCCAATTAAAACAGGGGCAAGCGTGGATAGAACGGTATCGGGGTGGTTCTCCCGCGTTTGCTTGTGTTTTGGGATTTACGGCAACAGGCTTAATTCCCGGGATCTCGGCAGCTGGTCTGACTCCTGAAGATCGACAATATACGGCGATCGCGGATGCTGAATTTTTAGCACGGGGTCCCCAGCCTCAGCCGCAGAACGCCTTACCTCCCTTGCCTGCGGGGGCTTCTCCTGTGGCGATCTCGCGTGCTGTTGTGGAGAAATTGAATATTCCTCTCTATTTATTTAATGCTGGGTTACCCAAACCGCCAACCGTACCGACAATCGATTTGGGCGGGACTCCTGCCAAGTGTTTGAGTCAAGGGGAGGCGTTGCCACTAGCAACGGTAAAACATTTACTGGAACAAGGTTTAGTTTGGGGAGAACGTCTTGGTAGAAGTTCCCACGACTACCTAATTATTGGCGAGTGTGTCGTGGGTGGAACCACAACGGCACTCGCTATCTTAACTGGTTTGGGTGTTGATGCTGCTGGTAAGGTAAACAGCAGTCATCCGATTTGCAACCATAACCAAAAATGGGAGTTAGTCCAAGCAGGGTTGCAGCGTGCTGGACTGTGGGAACGGATACCTGTAGCAGATCCTGGCGTACTCGTAGCAGCGGTGGGAGACCCGATGCAAATTGTTGTCGCTGGAATGGCGATCGCTGCTAGTCGCACAAAAGGAGTTATCTTAGCTGGTGGTACGCAAATGCTAGCTGTTTATGCCTTAATGCAATCTGTAGTCAAGGCATATCATCTCAAGTGGCATTCTGAAGCTGTTGTTGTAGGAACTACTCGCTGGGTAGCGGAAGATCCGACAGGGAAAACAGTTGAACTCGCTGCCAGTATAGATACTGTAACGCTTTTGTCAACTGAGCTGAGTTTTGTAACTTCCAGATATACTCAACTTCGCGCTTACGAGCAAGGTTACGTAAAAGAGGGTATGGGCGCAGGTGGTTGCGCGATCGCCTCCTCCCTCACTGCTGGCTGGAACCAAACTCAACTCCTACAAGCAATCGAAGCATTGATGGCAAGAATGAACTATAACATTGGTTGACAGTTAACAGTTAACCGTCAACTGGCAACCAATTAGTGAATTCTCCGTGCTAGCAATTGTTCTTCTAGGGCAGCTATCCGATTGTAGGCTGCGGTTAACTGTGCTGTGAGCCGCTGAATTTGAATTTCGGGCGCTAATTCCTTTTCGCCACTGTGGAGATGGGTATCTAACTCGTTGCTATCTAATAGCACGTCTTTGTGTTCCATCACCGATCTGGAAGCGCTATAGCTATTATTTCCATAGCGTCCGTTAGCTTCTCCCATCACATCTGTTGGCGCTGATGTTGGAGTTAAACGACACTCTGTGAGCGCGGAAGAGACTTGACTGTTGAGTCGATCGACTACCTGATAAAGGGTATCGACTTTATTACTCAAGATCAGGACTTGTTTTTGAAGTGGTTCCATTGAATACCCTCTATGCCTGCCTTTACTGATTCTTATATGCTATGCAACAATTGGGCAAAGTTTACTCTACTTATCAATCATTTAACTTTTGACAAAATTGCTTTTAAAGCGATAGCTTTCTCAGAATATTTACATAAAAGTAAATACTAATTGGTAGTGTTATTCTCGCTAATATGTATTTAGTTTAAGCCTAAAAGAGGATTTAAGGAGGGCGATCGCTGTAATGCTACATTTTTCTCAATTTCAGCCTCAAATTGTCAATATTCCAGGTAGCAATCTATTTAATCGACCAATAAAAAATTCACAATTCATCTAGAGCAGTCACAGCACTCAATGTACTCAATGTATTAACTTAGAAGTTTTAGTTTAGCCACAAGCATAAGTCTTCTATCCAAGGGAAGATATTGAGAACGTAACGCATTATACTGAGAAAAAAATGCTAAATTTTGAAGAATTTTTTACTGTTTGCGTGGGTAAATGGAAAATCGAACGAACTTATCATTATCTACTGGCAGGGCAGGTAGAAAAGTCGTATACCGAATATGATGTATCTACTCTAGAAATAGCGCAAAAACAGCAAATTCTCTCTATTTCTGCCTTAAATGGAATTAAAGTCGATTTAGCAAGAGTTGACGCAAATAGTTCATTACCAGGATTTGCGATCGCCTTTAACACTCGTTCGGAAACTGGGGAAACTCTATCAATGAGCCTGCAAGCTTTATTCGTACCCGATACCTGCGTTACCTCAGATACGGTAATTCAGGAAATTCCACCACCAACAGCCGCCGCAGTTGATTCGACAGCAGAAACGATTCGGGGGTTTTATTTACGAGATGAAGGCTATTCCGAAGCAGGAGCGATCGCCGGACGTTTCACTTACCAACCCACGCGCCAAACTCTAGAAATGACAACTTACTACAAGCGTTCTGTAGCAGTGGATCAGATGCGCATTGTCACCCCCGATTTACGCTTGCGTACCATCATTACTTACCAACGCCCTGCCAATATAGAAGAACCACCTAGTATTATCGATTTGGTTGGTTTCGGGGTGGAACGGAAGCAACCAGCTTAAGGAAATGGATCGTAGGTCGTTTTTATTCAGTACGGGAACGCTATTACTCAGTCAGTTACTCGCAGGGTGTAACACCCAAGAACGAGCCAAACTGCGCGTACAATTACTCAAAGGTTCGCTTCCCAATCAAGTCTTGCAGAAATTTCGGACAAAGATGCAGCAGACTGCTAGTCTAGAATTCGCCTCAGTGGAACAACTGAGTAGCCTATTCGATCGCTTGCAATCTTGGCAGCAAAACAATCAAAAGCCAATAGAGGAAGATTGGCGATCGCAACTTCCCCTACCTTCATGGCTTAAACCTCAAAATCCCAACCCTGCTAACTTAGTAACTGTGGGCGACTACTGGCTTGCAGCAGCAATTAGGCAAAATCTAATTCAACCTTTAGATCCGACACAACTATCTCAATGGTCGCAGTTACCGAATCGATGGCAAGAATTAGTTAGGCGTAACCAAGCAGGACAATTTGACGCAAAAGGCGATGTTTGGGCTGCCCCCTACCGTTGGGGTTATACTGTCATTGCTTACAATCGAGATAAATTCCAGTCTTTAAACTGGAAACCGCAAGACTGGGGAGACTTATGGCGAGAAGAACTGCGCGATCGCATTTCCCTACCAAACCATCCCCGCGAGGTTATCGGCTTAACCCTGAAATACCTTGGCAAATCGTATAACACGGAAAACCCGAGCCAAGTCCCAGATTTAACCGTCCAGTTGAATCGCCTCCAGCCGCAGGTCAAACTTTACAGTTCGGATACTTATTTGCAGCCATTAATTTTGGGAGATACGTGGTTAGCTGTAGGCTGGTCAAACGACATCATCCCTGTGATGCAACGCCACCGTCAGATTGCGGCGATAATTCCGCAGTCTGGAACTTCACTGTGGGCAGATCTCTGGGCAAATCCGATACAGGCAAACAGCGATCGCGCTTTAGAATACCAATGGATTGATTTTTGCTGGCAACCCCAGATCGCTCGACAAATTCTGCTCTTTGGTAGAACGAATTCACCAATTCCCTTCCAGATCGATCCCGAGAACATTCAAGCAGAACTACGCCCTCTCCTAGTACCAAATGATAATATTCTGGACAAAAGCGAATTTTTGCGCCCCCTAACTCCAGATGCAATACAGCAGCATCAGGCTTTGTGGCAAGAAATGAGGGGGCAGGGAGCAGGGAGCAGGGAGCAGGGGAAAGAGAGCTGAGGGAGCTGAGGGAACTGAGGGAGCAATTCAAAATTCACGCACCGCTCACTACACCCCACACCCTACACCCTACACCCTATTTACTACTGGTTCCACCAGCTACTAGCCACTGGTTCCACCAGTCACTCCTCACTCCTAAACAAAACATCAGCCACACGACAAACATCATGCATTTCTTTGACATCGTGGACGCGCACAATATCTGTACCGTTAGCGATCGCCCCGCAACAAGCCGCTGCCGTCCCCCAGACTCGTGCTTTTGGGTCGGGTTGCTCTAAAATATGACCGATAAAACTTTTACGCGATGCGCCAACTAATATGGGACAATTCAGAGCGCGAAATTCTGACAAACGACGCAGAATTTCGATACTTTGATGGTATTTCTTAGCAAAACCAATCCCGGGATCGATAATAATTCGAGCAGGATCGATCCCAGAAGCGATCGCATTTGCAACGCGACTTTCAAGAAACTGATAGATTTCCCCAATTAAATCCTCGTAATCCGTCAGTTGTTGCATTGTTTGCGGCGTACCGCGCATATGCATGAGGACAATTGGTACACCCAATTTTGCCACCGTAGCCAGCATTTCTGGGTCAAACACTCCCCCAGAAATATCGTTAACTATATCCGCTCCCGAGGCGATCGCCGCCCTAGCTACAGCCGCTCTAGTCGTATCTACAGAGATCGGCACGGAAATTGCAGGACGCAACAATTGCACCACCGATAGTACCCGTTCTAATTCTTCTGCTACAGAAACTTCTATCGCCCCTGGACGAGTTGACTGCCCGCCAATATCAATAATATCTGCACCCGCTGCTACGAGACGCTGCGCTTGCTCCAAAGCCGCGCTAGGGCGATCGAACTCACCACCATCGCTAAAACTGTCAGGCGTGACATTCAGCACCCCCATAATATAGGTACGCTTACCCCACTCAAAAGAGCGATCGCGAATAACCAAAGAACTTTGGACAACCATTTTCACTTAAAAATTTTTGAGAAGGATCCCCCCTACAAACCACGGAAACCCTTCCTATCTTCGCGCCTTCGCTACGCCAGTCACCTCAACGGGGGGAAACCCCGCACGGTGCTGGCTCGTCTTTGCGTGACATTAATCTGGTCAATTACAACCCAAACGTTAGGTCAGGGCGGGTTTAACCGCAAAAATGTTTGTATGGTACAGTCATCCTCAAAAAACCCGCCCCTACGGTACGACACTATTTGTAATTGACAATCCGAGCAAAACCATCAGGTTCCAGACTCGCACCCCCAACCAACGCACCATCAATTTCTGGCTGTGCCATAATTTCGTCGATGTTGTTGGGTTTCACAGAACCACCGTATTGAATCGGTACATCAGGATTGCTCAACTGACTGCGAATTAAACCGATAACGCGATTGGCTTCCTTGGCTTCACAAGTATCTCCCGTACCAATTGCCCAAATTGGTTCGTAGGCAACGATCAAGTTGTGCTGGTCGATATCCACTAAATCTTTTTGCAACTGCATTGAAATCAGGGATTCAGTTTCGCCCGCATCCCGTTGTTGCTTCGATTCACCTACACATAAAATTGGGGTCAGACCGAAACTTTGAGCTGCTTTCAGCCGTAAATTTACCGTTTCATCGGTTTCACCAAAAAATTGCCGTCGTTCGCTATGTCCAATAACAACATAACGCACGCCAACTTCTAGCAGCATGGGAGCAGAGATTTCACCCGTATAAGCCCCTGACGCTTCCCAATGGACGTTTTGCGCTCCTAGCTGTACTCTCGTACCGTGCATATTCTTCGACATGATGCTTAAGTCCGTAAAAGGAACGCACAACACCACTTCTCTTTCTGGAGGAGTTTCCACCAGGTACGGCAAAAATCCTAGTAAAAACTCTTGGGATTCTGCCTGGGTCTTGAACATTTTCCAGTTGCCAGCAATAACTATTTTCCGCACGGGCGATCGATCTTTCCTAATGACACTACAAATCGTTTACACCAGTTTACAGTGACCAGTGACCAGTGACCAGTTATCAGCAAACAGGGTGTAGGGTGTGGGGAATTGGTAGTTGGTAGTTGGTAGTTGGTAGTTGCGCCCCCACTCTCCCGCTCTCCCCCTCCCGAAGAAAGGGTGTGGGGTGTGGGGTGTGGTGCGTGTTGATAGGGTGTAGGGTGTGGGGTGTGGAGATTGTAAATTTCTTTCTCCCTTATCCCCCTTGTCCCCCTTGTCTCCCTTGTCCTCCTTGTCCTTCCCTATACCCTACCTCTCATAGAAACGCTCGAACTTTGGAGCCGATCGCGACTTCCAGGTGGATTGAACTGAGAAACTGATTGGAGAGCCAATAGCGCTTCACCTACGGTGTAAAGGCTAAACTGGTTGATGTTTTGTGCCATGAACTCTGCATGGTTGACAAAGGGGTTGAGGAAGGCATACATGGCTTTTTCTTCCTTCAATTTTGCCGATAACCTAACCAAGCAAGCATATGTAGGAATTTCTGCTTTTTGTGGAATAACTGGTTCTCCATCGCGCCCGTAATAATATGTATTGAGATTGGGCATTCGTGCTAAGGCAAAGCGGATGACTCGCTGTCCGACTTCCGGCGCTTCCTCCACGGCTCTCTCTGCTACAGTACAGGTATTAGCTAGCTTCACGACATCATTGGGAGAGAAAATTGCTAGTTGTTTGAGTTCTGGTACTAGGGTCAATACTTCTGGTTGAATGATGTCATACAACAATCCTGAAGGGGTTGCTGCTTCGCGAATTGTGGCGTAAGATTTTTGCGCCACTGACTTTAACTCGCGATCGCCCGTCACTTGAGCGACAATTTTCAATAAATCTGGGTCGTAGCCGACGAGAAAGGAGTTATTGGCAAAGGCGCGGGTTTGCAAGTTAAAATAGTTGCGGATTAACCATTTATCGTGGTCTATTTGAGCGTGACGGGTATATCCTTGCAAAATCGACATTGCCAGTTGGCGATCTGTTTCATCTCCTAATGTTTGGCTACCCAGCCACAAACTTTCTGCCAGGCGTAAAGCTTCTGTCGTTCCCGATGCATCAGCAGGCGCACCATCGCGATAACGCCAAAGCACAAATCCTTTCGTGTAAGGGTCTGATTTTTTATCGATTATCAAGTTACGAGTTGCAAAATCTCGCAAGGGAAGATACAGTCTAGAGTCTTTTTTTCCAGCTGCATAGTAGAGGATTTGGCTCAAGTCTACTGTATAGACATAGCCATCAGGTCTTGCTCCTTGTGCTTTTGCCATCAGCACTTGCAACTGTTGGTAAAGTCGCCCTTCTAGCTGTTGGAGTACTTGCCTATCTACTGGAGTTGTCTTTACCGTTCTGGGGATCGCAGCAGTGGTTGACGTAGCAGTTTGGGTAATGTCTTCTACTGTTTTCGTATTGTTGGTAACAACTTCAGGCGACTGGAAAGCACAACCTGAAAGTATTGTTAGTAGGGGTATAACTATCCACGCTAAAAGCGGGAGATATGAAGACAAGGGAGACAAGGGAGACAAGGAAGATTTAGAATCATCCTCTTTCCTATTTCTTTCTAGCAACTCCCGACTCCCGACTCCCGACTCCCGACTTTGATTTAACCCAATTTTATTATTTTTGCTTTTTATCATAGTCCGCTAGCGCGATCGCCTTCCTCTGATTTTTGCAACGATTGGGCGAGCCGATTACTCGGAGAATTGTAAATATGTTTTGGTAAATTTACTAAGTCCATGAATAGTTTTTTCCCAATAATAAGGTTTGGCGAACAATTGCCATAAAGCCAGATAAGCGGCTATGGAATGGAACTGCCAATATAAAGGATTGAGCAACGCATACAATAAAAGTTTATAGTAGCGTCGCCGAAATACTGCAATCATATTCAAATATATACCTAAAGCATTGCTAATACTAAGATTGAATAAAGAAATATATAAAACCCATCCAGGAATTAAATTTTCTAACCAATAAGCGCGGGTGGCAAGCCAATAGATCAATAACACCCACAAGATCGGACTAATTAGAAAAATCAGCACCGTGCCTCCAATTAAAAATTGGTAGGCAAGCCAGCTTTTTAAGCCTAGTTTCCGTAGCGATTTAAGGGGGGCGCGATTGTGGACTAACCATGTTTGCATGTAGCCTTTAATCCAGCGCGATCGCTGCCGAACCCAGTTTTTAAACTCGCAGTTAGCTTCCTCATAAGTCGTGGAGTTAATCACCCCTACTGTATATCCCCGCTTGCTGGCACGAATTCCGAGATCTGCATCTTCGGTGACGTTGAAAGGGTCCCAACCGCCTAATTCACGCAGGCGATCGGTACGAAAATGATTGCTCGTTCCTCCCAGGGGGATCGGTAGCCCTAAAGTTTCTAATCCTGGTAATAGATAGTCAAACCAATAGGAATATTCTAAGGTAAACATCCGCGTCAAAAAATTTTCATCGCGGTTATAGTAATTGAGCGCAGCTTGGACGCAAACTAAATCCGGCGAGCCATTTCTAAAGGCATAAATTGCTTTTTTGAGTTGGTCGGGATCGGGAATATCTTCAGCATCGTAAATAGTTAAATATTCTCCTCTGGCGAAGGAAAGACCGTAGTTACAAGCTTTCGGCTTGGTTTTTGGATGGCTATCGGGAATGTAAATAAAACGAATATAGCGTGGCGGATTAGCAGCTTGGGCGGCGTTAATTGTGGCTAAATCCTTTTCTTCTAACAAGAGTAGAACATCGAGCTTTTCGTGCGGATAGTCGAGTTTACTGAGGGCATCAATTAAAATTGGTGTCACCTCTGGTTCGTTATAAACTGGGACTAAAACAGTGTATGTGGGCAAAGTTTGCTCGTCGATCGAATTCACTTCTACTTTAGTAATTTGGTGAGTGCGATCGGCGGCTCCAATTAAACTCAAAATCAATTTGAACATCACCGCACCGCCAAAGAAAATATTCAAGGCGGCGATTAAAAATGCTAGCGTATGCCACCAGTCAAATGCCAAACCCCATAAAACTATGGCAAATAAAATATAGCCAACAGCAATTTGAGCGGGGGTAAAAACCCTTGCCGCAGAGTCTTTTGGCGATCGCGCCATGAGTTGGTAAATGGCACGGCGGCTGAATTCTTGACGATAACAGGTATCGAGCATTCGCGTAATGTCATTCTCCGTCCCCAACACTTTAACCAGTTCCACCCCAGGAAATTGAGCGTAGATCGCAGCTTCTACAACTAAATCGAAGGGGTCATGCACCAAAACCATGAGGGCGTGCGGTTTAACCCAAGCCAAGGGAATGAAGCGATCGCCCATCATCACTTGCGGGTCAAAGCGGTGCATGAGTTTTAAGTCGATTTGCCTAATTCCCGCCCCGGCTAAGCGAGAAAAAATGCTCAAACCTGTTAGCAGAGAAAGGACTTCTACATAGTCAATCGGTCGCAAATAATTCAAGCGCGGCAGAATTTCCCCCAATGGCGATCCGGTACGCTGTTGAATCGCTTGGGCTTCCTGCCATTGTGCTACCGTCAATCTACCCTTGTCGAGTAGTTCCGCAGCCAGGTTTTCCTCAAATACCAAGCTGAAAATTTGGTTTTCGGTAGCGAGAACTTCGTAAATTTTGACCTGCGACCAATGGCTGCGGATCGCTTGCCTAATCGCAATATTATTCGGTTCTTCTACGGCTACCACTAGGGTATTGCTGTCCTGCCAAGCGCAGGGAAAAAAACCTAACTCCCGCAAGTACGCTGGCTCAAAAGTTTTGGCAATGCTAAAGTCGAGGACGCTGCCAGAGACGACTAACCAATCTGTGAGTAAGATGTGTCCGCTAATAGTGCCGATCAGGTGCAAAAACTCTGCCTGTGTCAGAAAATTCAAGCTCCATAAGGCTTTACCTAAAGAACAAGAAATTTTTGCTTGTAAATCGATCGCCTTTTGTAATTGTTCCGAGGTCAGACAACCCGACTCTAGAAGTTTAGCCTCAATTTGGGGTTGAAAATCCCTCATAGTTTTTTAGCTTTTTCAACTGGATTAGCGGCTGTAGCTGTAGCACCAGGCGATCGCCCGACGCGCTGATAAATTCGCCAAGCAACGAATCCCCCCAAGATCAAACCGACTACAATTAAAGGGTTGACGTAACGCTGCCAGAAGATTTGCCAGCTTCTCGCCCCTGGGTAGTTAACTTGCAGAGTGCGATCGCCCAAATCCCAAATTTGGACTCGTCGCGAGTCGGTGGCGGTGACGACGTTACCATCTAACTGGCTGGCTAACAAAGTGCGCGGGTCGCCCAAAGCTTGTCCTAACTGTTCTGCCATCGCTGGCTCTAGCCCCCACCAACTCAACCACAGGGTAGGTGTATTTTGATAGTTAAAATATTGGAGAATTCCAAACGGATCTGTAGGTTGAGCTTGCAGTAACAGCTTTTGATTGACGGGGTTGAAAATTTCAAACGTGCCTTCATTCAGCCGTACTGGTGCTGGGAGAGCGTGAGTTTGAGGCGCGATCGCCATGAGTCTCCACGTTGGGGGTCTGTCGAGTTGATCTTTGGGTAAATTCGACCAATCTCGAACAGATGCCGCATCTACCAGTTGAGGAAACACGGGTTGCTGCCCCAAGCGACTAATCGCTCCTAATAGATAAGCTGTTGCGGCTAGTAATGAGGGTCTAGAAGTATCGATAACTAACTGTCCCGGTTGCAAAAACACATGGGGTAAATCGCTTAAAGTCCCTGTTGGACCTTGGTAGCCGCTCCAACTCAAAAACGACTCCCGATCGAGTTGAACGATCACTTCACCCGTGGGTTTGTTTGCTCCACCGCCTTCGTTGGGAGCGTAGGCAAACATCACCTCTAGATTATTCGTCCGCTGTAGTAGGTTAGTCGGCAAAGCCAGGGTTGTTTTTAGAACGGTCTTATCTTGAAGATTGTAAGACTGGATTAAGGTATTGTTAAGGTAAACTTGCGCGGTGAGGCGCTCTCCCTGCTGTCCGTAGGTAGGGGTAAAAGTGGCATTCAAGGCGAGATCTAAATTTTGCGGTCTTCCCCCCAGTTGAGCTAAATCGAATTGCAAGGGCATTGATTGCGTTCCCGCAGACATGCGGATGACGCTGTTGCGAACGCCAAGTTCTTGAAACGAACGGCTTTGGATATTGGCTCTCGGTCTAAAGGTATCGACGCTCTCTAGCGTTAAACCCCGCCCTACTAAAGCTGGCTGATAGAAATCTGCGGCTAGAGACTGTACGGCTCTGGGATTTGCCCGCACCCGCAATACAGTTCCCCGTCGCTCCACATCAGGACCGTTCGGGTCGTTGTGTAGCACAACTTGCGCTGAACCAGGCGTAGCGGGAGCTGTACCCCAACGCCAGAGGATCGGAATTTGATATTCGCGAAACTGGTAGGCTAAAACGCTGTACAGCCACAAGGCAACTTCGGCGCGATCGCGATTCAGCTGGTTGGGAACGACGAGATCGATTTGCTTGTAGAAAGACTTGAAGAAGCCATCAATACTATTATCGGTATACTGTGGCGTAATTTGGAAAAAACTATCTTTATTGACTTTTAAAAATAGATTACCTGTAGGTATATCTCGGCGGGTATCGTTAGTGATGAATAAATAGGGCTGGATCGATACATTAATATACGATTCTCCGGCAGGCAGAGGTGGTATAGGTAGCTTGACAACCGGATTTGCTAGCAGCGATTTGACAGAAATAACTTTCATCGGCTCGCCATAGACGAGCAACCGCACGGAAGAATTCTCGTTGAGTACCGATGAGGGTTCCAGCTTTAGCTCCATGAAACTCTTACTAGGGTCAAGTCCACCTCTAGGCGCGGGAACGCTGATTTCAACTGCTGGATTGACTCCGCTCAGGACGATGGAACGATTATAACCGAGCGTTTTTAGGGAAATGACTTCTGCTGATTGAGCTAGCACGGTAGGAGTAACTCCCAAACACAAGCACAAAGGCGCGATCGCGCTTAGCCCTAATTCGATCGCAGTGCGGCTATTTTTCCTATTCAAGACTTTTCTCCTATCGGTCGCACAATCTCTCACAAAATTTTTAATCTTCGCTAATTTTCGATCGGTTGGCACGATCGCCTGTTGATTTTTTGTATGTTTTACCAGTTAAGAAACACTACTCATAATGGCTTGTCTCAATCGACATAAAGTTATATAAAAATAATTCTAATAAGTTGGACAAGTGGCTTATAATATGGGTCTGCAACAGATTAACAAGCAATTCAGCTATTAAATAATAAATAGGCAGTCAAAGCAACTACCCAAATATAACAATCTCACTGCGTTTGTCTCGACCGAGCGATCGCCTTCCTTGAATCTGTACGACAGGGTACGCATAATAGTCTGAGCGTAGGCTATGGGTCTGCATAAATCTGGGTTTGCCTATCTGTGGGTTTGTCTAACAAAGTCTTCAATTAATTCTTCTGACTCCTGACTCCTGGTTGTCAAAATCTAACAGGCAACATAGATTGAGATAACAAGGTAGATTGCTATATAACTTTTAATTGGTTGATTGTAAAAACATCACTGACAATTATAGTTCCGATTTTGTTTCCAGTTTTCAAGTTTTAAGACCGAGCGACCGCTTCACCTTTAGCCTATATCAAGCTACAAATATTCGCTCAATAGAGTATAAATAACTACTCAAGGTATGGTATAAATAAAAACAGTGACTCAAAGATATGGGCAACAAATTATGTCACATTTCTAGTTAGGAGCTTTGCCTGAGTCCATATATACGTAGAGTATATGCATGAACGTGCAGCATATGAAAAAACATAACTACTTAATACATGCAGGCTGGAGCAAATGGCAACAGTTAGATCGAGTATATCGAGAAAAAAGTAGGTGGCAAGTCAATAGCAGATGGATCGATCCTGCTGCCTCCTGCACGAACAGAGGAATCATGAGAAGGGAAGGTCTGAGTCTTGCCATCAGAAATTCCAATCCGATCTCTGGGAATTCAAGGTAAGTAGAAGCCCGCTCCGATTGTATTCTCCCTGCTCTGCGCTTGCTGCACGAGTTGCAACAAGAACCAATAGTTTCATTAGCACGGTCAAATGAATTGGACGCGAGATAGCCGCGACCGATTAACGTAAATAAATGAACTATCTTTGGTCAATTCCGACATGCCTAATCTTTTGAAAGGGCTAAGTGCAGGGGCAATCGCTCTGATCGGGCTGGGTCTGATTTTGGCTTGGCTAGATATGAGTGGCTTTTCTAACTACGATACGGAGTTTCTGGGAGCAAAAGCACTGCAAGCCCTCAATGGAGCTGAACCCCGATATCGGGCGATCGTGTCCATTTTTCCGCCACTAATGGTCTATTCCACGTTGATTGTTGGCTCGGCGATTACCTTGCAAGCCTTGCTAGGGGCGATCGCAGTCGGGTTAATTGTCTGGCAGATGGGCAATATTGCCGTTCCTGCGATTTGGCGTAGCGTTTGGACTGTCTTAATTGTCTTGAACCCCGCTTTTAGCTTAATGCTACTGCGAAGTCCAGTTTGGGTTGCCGTGACGATTTTCTTGATGCTGCTGATGGCAGTGCTATGGATGTTGGCGAAAGGGCAAGAAATACCATCGCTACCGACTACCTTACTCTTAGTTCTATTAGGACTGGGATTAGCGCCCCTAATGCTACTGCGTTACGAAGCGTGGCTAATTTTACCCGCAGTCGCCTTAATCGTTCTGCTGTTATTTCCTACCGAAGCTTGGGATTTTAAAGTAACGGCAATCTTAGTCACCCTATTCATGAGCCTCGTCCTGATTGCGACGTGGTTGTATATGAACTGGATGTTTACTGGAGATGCCTACTATTTTCTCAACAGCCATTACAGCGGGATGAGATTAGCAGAAACTAAAATCTTCTTGCAACAAGAGGATTTTTTGAATAGTTGGTGGCAGAGCTTCGCTTGGCTAGTACAAGTCGTGCCTGTATATTTAGCGATCGCGGGTTGGACGATCTGGAAATCGAAACAAAAGCTGTTATTTACAGCAATTTTGCTATTGCCAGTCATGCTTTTAGTAGCTGGATTTTTTCAGGGAGCCTTTATGGCAGAGGTCAGCCGCTTTGGAGTTTTTTTAGGAATTCTACCAGCGATCGTCCAACTCCAAACTCCAACTCAATTCTGGCAGCGTTCCTTGCTGACAGCAGCTTTAGCTGCCAATTTAGCGATCGGTGTGTCTTTCTTACAACAAGATCGGGTCATACCAGAAGAAGCTATTTTCTGGCGACAGATCTCTGGTCAAGAACATTTGACCACAATTCCAGTACAACAATGGCTGCAACAAAAACAAGCACAAAGACAAATTGCTCAGGTGTTGCACGAAAAACTTTTACCAGGTCAAAAGGTATTACTTGACGATGCAGTTAACTTTCCAGTGATTTACATGCTCAATGATGCTAGCTACTTTATTTTGCCCTATCAAAACGAGTTTTTCTTGGCTTTACAACAGCCAGATTTGCTGACAGATTATATTTTGATTCCAGGGGCGCAGACTCGCGGTAGCGAGCAAGACCGGATTTTATCTTATTGGCCTCAACTAACTGAAACTACACTGCCAGGTTTTCAGGAGGTATTTGGCAACCCACACTATAAGCTTCTGCAACGCCTTAGCCCACCATGAACCGCTATTCTCGTCGTCAATATTTGCAAGGTTTGTTTGCCACTTCGATGCTGCTAACATTTTGCGATCGCCGTTTTGCTGGCAAAGAGCCAGTATTGCAAGCAGGCAACGCTACCCGTTGGCATCTTGGTGTTGGAGCAGATCCGGCTCAACTCATAGGAGAGATTAAAGCAAACCCCGCCGTGCGAGAATTAGTTCAAGCTTGGTCGCCCGATTTTCTCACTGGGTGGCTCAACTGTGTTAATGGGAAACAAGGCGATTTGAGTTTCTGGCGAATTTGGCATCGACAAGGGTTGCTATCAGCTTGGTTTTCAGCTGGTTACAGCTTACAAGTCATTACCTGGGAAGATGATACTAAACTACCTACGGGAGACTATCACATCTCCCAGCAATACTTAGAAGACTTGGAAGAATTAGCTGGATACATTCGCAAAGCCAATCCTAAAGGCAGACAAACCTACTGGACGCTAGCAACTGAATTTTCCTACTGGCGCGTACCCGCAGATACGTATAACGCCCAAACCGAAAAATACTACGAAAAACTGATGCAAAATCTTTTGCAGGCGAGGGCAATTATTAAGCGTCAGTTGCCTAGTGCTTGGGTAGCTCCCAGTTGGGGTGGATGGATTGTGACGTTTGATTTTCCTAACAAGGGTAGCGGTAGAAGCATGATTCCCCCTTTTGCCCAGATGATGCAGCAAATGGATGGTGTTGCTTTTCAATCGATGCGACCCAGACCAGCAGGGGAATTTAACCCAGAAATTCAGCGTCCAGACCCAGGCAACCCCGAACAAATTCGCCAGTGTTGCGAAATTTTTTCCAAATACCGCAAATCCTTGATGGTGTCGCACTACGAGCCTTCAATTAAAGAATTTCATCCCAATGGGGGTCGTGCCGATACGGTGACGCGAGACTTTGCGATCATGGCACAACCGAGTTGGTTAAAAACAGTTTCTGACATGGGACTAGATAAGTTTTCTTTAATGCACTACGGTTTGTACAAGAATAATCCCTATAATGCCCTAGATGCCGCAAAGACTTTTAAAGGAGTCATACAGGAGGGAGAATGGGCTTTAGGGTAAAGCACCTCAAAGGAGCGATCGCTACAGTGTTACTCAGCGGAGTATGCGCGATCGCAGAATCATTGCCAAGTTTAGCAGGGGGATTTACTCAACCAAAAAACTTCAACTTCACTTCCCTCAGCTATAGCAATTTCGATACCGACACTTTTCACAAACAAGAAATTCAGTTTTATCTAGAACATGGTTTACAAGACAATTTGACCTTTATTTTCAAATCACCCTTTGCTTGGTCGAAAAATGACGACAGAGGCGGAGATGAAAATTCAGGCTTTGCACCTCAAGAAACTGGTATTCGCTGGCGCTTCAACCGCGATCCCTACTGGGCAACAGCCTTACAAGCTAATATCATCGTGCCTTTAGGTTACGATGCTGACGACGATCCCTCCGGTGCGGGGAATCAAGATGTTGGCTTAGAAGTGAGTTTACCCGTCAGCCGAGGCTTTCAAGTTGGCAAACAGCGTTTTGGTTATGGAACTGTAGAAGTCGGCTATCGCGATTATTTTGGCTCGTCTAGCGATGAGTTGCGTCTCACTGGAGAACTCAGCGTCGATATATTGCGTCGGTTCGCCCTCGCAACCCAATTTTACGGGATTTATCGCTTGCGAGAATCAGATAACGAAGATTTTTCCAAAATCGGCGGACAGATGCGTTGGGGTGCAAATGACAATTTAACTTTGTCTGTAGGTGGTTTTAAAAACTTAACTGAATTTGGTGGCAGTTTTGAAGCTCAAATTTGGTATACATTCGGAGCTGGGAAAAAGGCAGAATCAGAAACACCTGCGCCCCCTACAGAGCCAAAGTCACCGTGAAGAAAGTCAAAAGTTGAAAGTCAAAAGTCAAAACGTTATCGTATTGATGCAACAAACGGTTAAATTAATTTTGGTGGAGCGATCGCTTATGAAATTAAGCTAGTTAACCCGATACTCTAACTCAGTTTATTTTAACTTTTAGCTTTTGACTTTTAACTTTCATATGAATCTAACTAGAAGGCAATTAATTCAAGCTGGATCGTATGCAGCGATGGGAGCGATCGCCACTCATTTACTACCTGCTAATAGTGCAGCTTCCGAACCTTTTTATGGAATTAATGCTTTCTATCTTTTGACAGAAAGCTATCGGAAAGCAAAGGAAAATCCTCAAGCTAATCTACGTCAAACCATCCGCAAATACCTGCAAGACGAACTGGGATTAGCGAGATTACGCGATCGCAGTAAAATTAATGCAATTCGGTTTCTTGCTGGTAATAACTATCCCTCAGACAAAAGACAAACTGTAAAAAAGGGAGTCAATCGACCGTTTCATTTTGATGCCATGCTGTGGACGACGGCTCAACAAATGGATCGTCGAGTGCTAGATGTTTTAGACGCAATGATGCAGTCATTAGCCGAAATGGAATTCTATATCGTGCCTGTTTTGGCTAACTATTGGATCGAGTACGGTGGTATTCTTAGATATTTAGAATGGGTAAGCAAAATCGAGCGAGAAGAATGGTTCGACGCTTATTGCAACCGCAAAGATGAAGAATATTATTTGAAATATAGCCTTGATTTTTATACAAGCCCAGCAATTGAAAAATTATTTCAAACTCACATTCAACCCGTACTTCAAGTTTGTCGAAAATATTCTCAAGTGGCAATTCTCGATATTATGAACGAACCACGGGGTAAGAATCGCTACAGTATGGAGAATCAAAAGATTGAGAACAATTTATATTCTCATCAAATAGTGGCTCAGTGGTTAAATCGTCAAGCTAGTTTTGTGAAAAGGAGTTTGCCAAAAGTTAATATTACTACAGGTGAAGAGGGTTGGTTGAATTCTCCTATAGACTTGCAATTAAATTATCTCAAAAACGAAAGCCAGTATTATGAAGGAATCGATCTAAAAACTAATCTGTTTGCGCCAAATAGTACTTTGACAATGGGAAGCATCCACATGTATACCCATGAAGCAGTAGAATTTAACAAACCTAACGAGTGTGGTAGACGATTCCGCGATCGCCGTGGTTGGGATTATTTACTACAATCAGATCGCCCCCAGACTCCCGAAAGTTACGTAAAAATGGGAGAAGAATGGATAAAATCTCGCGCTACTGTATTTGGTAATAAACCTTGGTATTTAGGAGAAATGGGCTGGTGTCGCTGTCAGTCAGAAACAGATCGTTCTCCTCTCCCAGCTACTGTATTACAAAAAGAACGAATTCCAATTTATCGAAACTGGGCAGAACAGGCTTTTCAATTGGGAGCAAAAGGCGTATTTTTGTGGGAATTAGCAGGGATAACACACCGCGATGAATTTTACGCCATGAACCTGAATCAAATTATTGACGTATTTCCACGATGAAACAGTGACTGGTGGCTAGTGGCTAGTGGCTGGAGATCAGGGGAAAAAGAGAGCTGAGGGAGCAAGAAAATTCAAAATTCACCACTCACTACACCCCACACCCCACACCCTGATAACTGGTAACTGATAACTGCCAAATGTCTACCTACAATACCATCTACAACATAGTGCGCCAAATTCCTAGAGGAAAAGTAGCCACCTACGGACAAATAGCAGACTTAGCAAATCTCTATGGTAAAGCTCGTCTAGTCGGCTATGCTCTTTATCGCGTGGATAAAAACTCTGATATTCCCTGGCAGCGAGTGATTAATGCAAAAGGCGAAATCTCCTATTCACCTCTGCGACATGGTGCAGACTACTTACAAAAAACGTTGCTAGAGCAAGAAGGAATAAAATTCAACTCAGCCGGAAAAATCAATCTTAAAGAATATCTGTGGCATCCTTCTAGAGACATGCTGCATGGAACTATCTTAAGTTCTCTCGATCTATAGAAATTTATAATCGTAAGTATTTGAATTTCTGAATAGTACAAAAGACACCACGTATTGCAATTGAAAGGAAAAGCTAGAAATAGTACTTGCACAGCATAAACCGTTCGCGATCGCCTTTCTCATTCAAACTTAGCAAGCACCAAAATCAAAGATAATTGTTAAACAATCTTTGGTAAGATTGCGGAAGTTTGAATTAAATTTAAAATTATAGGGCGCTCCCCCGTGAAGCTATACGTCTATCACACTCCAGAACTAGTACCTGGAGACTGCAACCCAGATTGTGCGATCGCCGTAGACGTACTCAGAGCCACGTCTACTATAGCAACTGTCCTAGCCGCTGGTGGCGAAGCCGTTCAAGTATTTAGCGATCTAGAACAACTCATGCACGTCAGCGATAAATGGTCGCCAGAAAAACGACTGCGGGCAGGAGAACGAGGCGGGGGAAAAGTTGCAGGCTTTGACATGGGCAATTCTCCCCTCGACTGCACCCCAGAAAGAGTTGAAGGTAGACGATTATTTATTAGTACAACAAATGGGACTCGCGCCCTACAAAAGATCGAGAATGCTCCAACTGTAATGGCAGCAGCTTTGATCAATCGGGCAGCAGTAGTAAAGTACGTATTAGAAAAACAACCAGAAACAGTCTGGATTGTCGGTTCGGGTTGGGAAGGCAGTTTTTCATTAGAGGATACAGTTTGTGCGGGAGCGATCGCCCATAGTTTATGGGAGAAGACTAGCTTACCAATCGAAGAAATAGCGGGTAACGATGAAGTCATCTGCGCGACTGCGCTATTTACCCAATGGCAAGATAAGTTATTAGAGCTAATGCACCAAGCCAGTCACGGTAAGCGGTTGTTACGCCTAGACTGTCACGAAGATCTAAAATACTGCTCTCAGACCGATATATTAAACGTGGTTCCGATCCAAAAAGAACCTGGGGTTTTAGTCAAGCTGTAATTGATGCCAACACTGATTCTAACTCCACGTCACACAGCAGACACACAGGAGCGAGTAGTAAGTAGTGCATGAAGAAGGGGTGTGGGGGAGCCAGTGCGGTGCGGGGGGTTCCGCGCCCTGAAGCAACTAGCGTTGTAGGGTGTAGGGTGCGGGGAATTTTGAATGCGTGAATTTTGAATTGCTCCCTTGTCCTCCTTGTCCCCCTTCGCCCCCTAATCCCCACTCCCTTCGGTCGCGGGGAAGAGCGAGTTCCCCCTTGTCCTACTCCCTGCTCCCGACTCCCGACTTCCTGTTTTTCAGAAAAATTAAAAGCGATCGCAGCAGCCAGTTGCCAATTGGGAATGCTAGATTGGCAGAGATTTAATCTAAAGTTCAGGTTAACTAAACTTAATCTTTATGTTGCAGCGACGATCTTATGCTTTTGCCGCTGGGGTATGCTTATTTATTGCTCTACTGGGTGTACCGCTGATAGTTGCTAACTACAATAACTATCGAGAGAACGGAATTGCTCTGCTGAGACCGCAAGGAAAAAACGGCTTAGATATTCCAAAATCAGGAGTTTTATCCCTAGTTTCTCTTTCTCCCAACGAGAGAGCAGGACGATTACAAGCGATCGCCCAACAATCTAGCTCTCGCGAGCGCAGCCGCGCCCGTTACCTTATAGCGAGCGACCTTATCATACAACGGCAAGGCGACAAAGCGATCGCGGTTTTGCAAGATTTAGAAAAAGATTATCCCGAACTAGCGGCTCATATCGCCCTCAAACGCGCCCAAGCGTATTCTTTGACGGGAGATAAGGTAAGAACTCAAGCCGCTTGGCAAGACTTACTCCAGCGCCATTCTAAAAGTCCGGTAGCAGCAGAAGCCTTGTTCGTGCTGGGGAAAAACGAACCGCAATATTGGCAAGAAGCGATCGCCCTATTTCCCAGCCATCCCCGCAGTTTAGATATTGCCCGTTTGCTACTCCAAAAAAATCCTCAGCAGCCGCGATTGCAGTTACTTCTGGCGCAATATGACTACCAGAAGCCGGAGATCGTCCCTGTTTTAGATCGCTTAGTCAGTCAGTCGGCGGCGCAACTCAAACCCCAACATTGGCAAACAGTCGCCCAAGCTTACTGGGAGAATCGGGAATATGGTAAAGCTGCTGTCGCCTACGCTAAATCGCCTCGTACCCCCCGCAACGTTTATCGCTGGGGCAGAGGATTGCAATTGAGTACCAAACAAACAGAAGCTATTTCTGTTTACAAACAACTAGTAGCTGCTTATCCCAACGCAGAAGAATCTGGAATGGCGCTGATGCGATTGGCGCGGATATCCAAACCGAAAGAAGCTATTTCATATTTAGATTGGATTGTCAATCGTTTTCCCAAACAAGCAGGGGAAGCATTGGTAACAAAAGCAAATTTACTCGACAATCTGAATAGTAAGCAATCTGCTGCCAAAGTCCGACAATTATTATTAGATAAATATGGCGATTCAGATGCCGCAGCGGAATATCGCTGGCAAGTCGCACAAGAAAAAGCTGCAAAAAAAGATTATCAAGCCGCAACGAGATGGGCAGAAGCTATTCCTCAGCGCAATTCCGAACATATTCTCGCACCTAGATCGGCTTTTTGGATCGGGAAATGGGCAGAGAAATTAGGCAAAAGTGAAGCTGCTAAAACTGCTTTTGAATATGTTTTGAGTAAGTTTCCCCAGTCTTATTATGCGTGGCGATCGGCTACACTTTTGGGTTTAGATGTTGGTGATTTTACAACTGTACGTCAGATAAACCCCGATTTTTCATTGCCTCAACGTGTCCTTCCGCTTGCTGGTTCTCCTGCTTTAAAAGAGCTTTATCAATTAGGGCAAGATGCTGATGCTATAGCTTTATGGCAGGTAGAATACAGCAATCCAGAAAAACCAACTGTAGCCGAACAATTTACCGATGGTTTAATGTATTTGGCGAAGGGAGAAAACTTAATTGGTATTAATGAAATTTCCACTTTAGAAGACAGAGATATTCCCTTAGAAAAAGCAGAATATCAAAATTTGAGTAAACAGCTAGGCTATTGGCAAGCACGTTATCCTTTTCCTTACTTACCATTAATTCAAACTTGGGCGCAACAACATCAGCTCAATCCGCTTTTAGTCACGGCTTTAATTCGTCAAGAATCACGTTTTGAACCGACAATTCGTTCTGTAGCTGGAGCAGTAGGATTAATGCAAGTAATGCCTGGTACAGCTCAATACATAGCAGAAAAAATTAATGTATCTGAGTACAATTTAGAAAATCCCCAGGATAATATCCAACTAGGAACCTGGTATATGGATTACACCCACAATCGGTTTGATAATTATTCATTGTTGGCGATCGCGAGTTACAATGCTGGTTGGAGCAACGTAGAAAAATGGCTGAAGCGTTTCAATACTCAAGATCCTGATGAATTTGTCGAATCAATTCCTTTTGGCGAAACTCAAGGATACGTGCGTCAAGTATTTGGGAATTATTGGAATTATCTGCGATTATACAACCCACAAGTTTCTCGATTAGTTGCTAAATATTCTGACGTGCATCCGTCGATGTCAATTGATGTAGCAAGTAATTAGATCCTCCTAAATCCTCCTTAAAAAAGAGGACTTACCGAGCTTAAATCTTAAATTTAACTTTTCAAAATATTTGATAATAGATGTAAATGTTTACGCAATTTAGCAAAACATTAACCTTATCTATTATACGCCAATTGCGATCGCACACCAGAAAGTAATCTGGTGAAATTACTGTTGTAGTGAAAATAGGTTCAACGATAAATTTGCTCTAAGCGATCGCTTAACCTCAGAAGATATTGAAATTAATTCAGATGGACGGGTTTTTCTAAGAGCAAAATCTAAAAACGGACAACCGAGAATTTATACGATTACTTATACCGCTAGAGACAGTGCTGGCAACTTAACTCAAACTAGTGCAGAAGTCAAGGTTTCACCAGAAGCTAAATAAAGCTACACTTTTGCTGTTTCTCGATTGGAATTAGCGCTAAATTCAGAAATTACATAAGGACTAAATAATTCTCGCTCCTCCGTTTGCAATCGACGCGGACGCTTAGTTTCTCGATCGATGAATAGTCCTTTTTGCTGTGCTTCTGCTACCAACGTATTATCACCATTAAAAAAGCGAAAATCTAGTATGGCAGATGCAGCTCTGAGTTCGGAAAGCCATAACTCTAAGCGCACGCGATCGCCCAAATAAAGAGGATTTTTGTAATTAATATTTGTCTGAACTAATATAGGCACAAAACCGCGTTCTGCGATCGCGTGAATTGGCATTCCTACCGCTTCTAACAACTTAGTCCTTCCGATTTCCATCCACTGCTGATAAACAGAATTATTCACATGACCGACAAAATCGATCTGATAGGTATAAATCTCTAAATCTAAACAAATCTTCTTCATTTTCTTATACTTCACGCCTATTCTACGAAAAACACTTTGCGCCTCTGCACGGACACTTTCCTCAACGGGGGGAACCCCCGCACGGAAGTGTCCTTGTCTTTGCGCGACCAAACTTTACTTAAGTCACCAGATAGTGACAAGGTATCATAGTCACCAGTCAGTGACAATAGTACGATGTTTCGATGACGCGGGATAAAGAGGAGACAAAAGCTAGAATTCTAGCAGCAGTGGGCAAATTACTATCAGCATCAGGGTTTAGACAATTAGGCATCAATGCGATCGCCCGCGAAGCACAAGTCGATAAAGTGTTAATTTACCGATATTTTGGCAGCTTGCCAGAGCTACTGCGGACATTTGGTAAAGAAGGAGATTATTGGATTAATGCCGAAGAACTGATCGATAATGGCGTAGCAGCAGATTCTTGGGACGAAGAAATGGTAAGAATGCTATTGCAACTGTCACAAGACTTACAAGAGCGTCCAATTACGCAAGAAATCTTACGTTGGGAGCTGTTAGAAGGAAACGAGTTAACGGAAGAACTAGCACAAATCAGAGAACAAACAGCGATCGCCTGCTTGGATTATTTAAGGCAAAACTACCCTACATCCCAAAATCGCGATCTTCCAGCGATCGGCGCAGTTTTAATTGCGGGAATCGTCTATTTAACATTGCGATCGCGCACATACCCATCATTTCTGGGTATAGATCTAACCTCACCTACAGGCTGGCAACGAATTGAAGCAGCAATTAGAGCGATGGTTCAAATCAAGAATGAGGGATGACAAGTTAAGTTAAAAATCAAAATCTCACTACTCCCTACTCCCTACTCCCTGCTCCCTTCATTACAGATACAATATTCATCAGATATGGAAATGGCTTGAGTAATGACACCACCCTCTGAAGTTGACACTGCATCTCAGGCAGATGTAAATAATGACATCGAGCCAGCGGTTCAAGAGCAAGATTCTTATCTGAACGAACTGCCTGACGAAGTGGAAATGTCCCTGTTCGAGCATCTAGAGGAGTTGCGACAGCGGATTTTCTATGCCCTAATTGCTGTAGTCGTAGGGGTTATTGGCTGTTTCATAGCCGTCAAACCGATTGTTAGATTATTAGAAGTGCCAGCACAGGGAGTTAAGTTTCTACAACTGGCTCCAGGCGAATACTTTTTTGTTTCAATCAAAGTTGCAGGCTACAGCGGTTTACTTGTAGCCAGTCCATTCATCCTCTACCAGATCGTCCAGTTTATTTTACCAGGATTGACACGCCGCGAACGCCGCTTAATTGCACCAATTGTTTTAGGTTCTACCGTGCTGTTTGGAGCCGGATTAGCCTTTGCTTACCTGGTACTGATTCCAGCTGCATTAAATTTCTTTATCAGCTACGGAGCAGATGTAGTAGAACAACTATGGTCGATCGATCGCTACTTTGAATTTGTCTTGCTGTTCATGTTCAGCATCGGTTTAGCGTTTCAAATTCCCATTATCCAAGCCTTACTCGGTATATTGGGTATCGTATCTTCTGCCAAAATGCTGTCAGGGTGGCGCTTCGTCTTGTTAGGTGCAGTCGTGTTAGGTGCAGTATTAACACCCTCTACCGATCCGATAACTCAATCTCTGCTCGCGGGTGCGGTGCTGGCGCTCTACTTTGGTGGTATTGGTATAGTTAAAGTTTTGGGCAAATAAGATTTTTGATTTTTAGCCCTTTCCTTTCAAGGTAGCAGCGATCGCCACGACTCCAAAAACTTGAATCCCCTCTTGACGCAAAGTCTGAGCGGCTGAGCGAGCTGTTGCGCCAGTTGTATAGATATCGTCTAAGATCAAAACTGGACGTACAGGGCGACGGTGACGAAAATCCGACCCGAGGTGAAAGGCTCCAACTAAATTTTGCTCTCGCTCGTTTGCAGGTAATTCAAACTGGCGTACAGTTTGGCGCGCGCGCTCCAATCCCTGCGATCGCAATTTTAGCCCCGTCATCTGACAAAAACTCCGCGCTAATAACTCCGCTTGGTTGAAACCGCGATCCCTTAACTTGGTTGCGTGCAGTGGAATTGGAATGACAATTGGCTGGCTTGAAGTCGATGGGAGATTTAACCAAGCATCAGCCAGCCAGAACCCTAACGGTTGAGCGATTTGAGATTTTTTCTCGTACTTTAGAGCCGCGATCGCCCGTTTGAGCGCTCCTCCATAGATTCCCCAAGCAAATACTGGGATTTCTGTTGTAGAACGGACATGGCGATCGCTTAGTTGACAGTGCTGTAGTTGTCTGGTGCAATCAACACAGAATACTTTCCCAGTCGGACGCTGACATAAAGGGCAATTTGACTTGAGAAATATGCTAATTACATCAGTCCACATGAGGGAGCAGGGAGTAGGGAGTCGTAGGGGCGGGTTTAGTGAAAGATCGCGCAGATGAGGCAATATATCTTGGTTCAAAACCCACCCGTACAAGAGTCGGGGAGAAGAGAGAATCGCAAAGCGATCGGGAACTGAGGGAGAAAATCTAGCCACTAGTCACCAGCTACTAGTTACTGATAACTGACAACTGTTCGTTGTTGCAACAAACGATGCAGGTATTGCAAAATGCCGATCGTGAATACTGTACTCGCAGCTAAAAACAACCAATATCTATCTGCCATCTGAGGCGATCGATCTAATACCCATGTTCCTAAAGGAGGACCGATGATGTAGCCGAGCGAACCACAGAGGGAGTTGATCGCGAAATAAACGCTGCGTTGTGAGGGGGGAGCTAAGCTGTTGACGATCGATACCGCAGCAGGAGTTAGGGATACAGCAGCGATCGCAAAAATTTCTGTTGCTAAGATCGCCCAGCCGAGGCGAACCGATGGCGCTATACCTGTTACCCAAATGACAACAAAACCTAATGCCCACATTAAGGTAGAAAAGATCATTGCATGAGGGGGACTCCAGCGCTTCAAAGCACGGGTAATTGGTAATTGACAAACAATCGCTAAAAGTACGTGCCAGCCAAACAGGATGCTAATTGTGGTGACTGAAAATCCTTGCTCGACCGTACTATCTGCGACGGCGAAGTTTTTCCAGTACAGAGGTAGCACGGCTTGAAACTGCGAGGCATATACAACCGCCATCGTATTAGCGATCGCGTAGACCAAAAGACAGCGATCGCTCAAGGCTGCTGACCAATTGCCTTTAATTCGAGAACTTGATTTCTGCGGTTGGTAAGTTTCTGTAACTTTTGTATAGACCAGCATGAAGAAAACAACAAATCCTACAGCGTTGCACAAAAACAACGCTCTATATGCGCCTGTTAAACCGACTATTTCCCCACCTAGAAGAATTCCTACACCTAAGCCTACATAGTCCATGACTCGCATCACGGCAAAAGTGTCTTGGCATTGTGAGGGAGAAATTAAATCGGTGATGACAGTATCAATAGTGGGCCAGTACAAACCCTGTCCAAACCCCAACAGTAAGTTCCCGATAACTAAGAGTGCAAAGCTATTGGTTGCGGCTAAGATGGCTGCGGCGATCGCGCTTAACGTGGCGGAAAGTAATAGAGTTCGACGGCGACCGCATACGGACGAGTCGCATAAAGAACTTGCCACCAACCGACCCAATATGCCTGCAACTGATGCGCTGCCTAAAGCTAAACCAACACTAGTGGCAGAAAATCCTAACTGATTGACAAAAAATATGGTTGTATAAAATAAGGTAAAACCGATACCTAGTTGGGAAATACAACGACCAATTCCCAGTATCCAAACTTGTGAATTAAGCTGTGGCAACCAGGAAGTAAATTGATACTTAATTATAAACTTCATTTCTGACGAAAAACAGCAAAGCTGCGGACAGGTAAACAAATACCTACCGATCTAGGCATGAAAAATTTTTGCATTTGTCTTTCACAAATACATCAATCGGCTGCGATCGCAGCCTCTTCAAGACTTAACTGGAAGGCAATTAATTTTATTCTTCCAAATTAACTTTTGCCTTGCGTATTTCCCCTGATTGTAATTATCTGTTATCAGTAAAGAGTGGCTAGTGACTGGTGGCTGGTGGAACCAGAATTACTCCCCTGTCCCCCTTGTCTTTCTTGTCTTTCTTGTCTTCCTTGTCCTCCTTGTCCCCCCACTGCTCCCAGCTCGTTCCTGCTCCCTGCTCCCTAATAAGCGGCGTAAATACTGTAAAATTCCCACGACGATCGCCACGCTAAGGGCTGAACCCAACCAAAAACTATCTGCGATCGCGGCTGACTGGTCTAATGCCCAACCACCCAAGGGCGGTCCGATGAAATACCCGCCTGCCCAGCATAGAGAGTTGATGGAAAAGTAGATACCAATTTGAGCTGGAGGTGCGAGGTCGGTAATCAATGCGGATGCAGAGGGAGTGTAAGCAACAGTGGCGATCGCCAGTAGACTTAAAGCTAAAATTGCCCAAGTGATTTGACCACTAGCAACTGTTCCTGTTATCCAAATACAGAAAAAGCCTAAAGTCCACATCAAGGCAGAGATTGTTAAAGCTTGAGGATGAGTAAAACGTTTTAAAGCGCGTGCCACAGGTAACTGAGTCACGATCGCCATAGCCATATGCCAGCCGAATAAAATGCTGATTGTAGTTTCAGTAAATCCTTGACCTCCACTGCTAACTGGAACAAAATTTTTCAGATAAAGGGGTAGGGTGCTGTGTAGCTGGGCGATGTAAGTTGTAAAAATAATATTGACGATCGCAAACACTAATAAGCTGCGATCGCTCAAGGCTATTTGCCAACTCCCAGGCGCAAACGCTCCAGTTTGATTCTCCTGCGGTCGAGTTTCGGCGATCGCAAAATAGACGACGGCTAAGAAAATTAGAAACGATAACCCATCTAAAATAAATAGCGCTCGATAAGCTCCTGTTGTCCCAATCAAAACGCCACCAAATACAATTCCCATCCCTAGACCGAGATTGTCGGCTAAGCGAGTCACGGCATAAGCTTCGCGGCGTTGGTCGGTGGATGTTACATCGGCAACAACAGCTTCAGTTGCGGGCCAATACAAACCTTGTCCCAGTCCCAGGAGTAAGTTGCCGATAACTAAAGTGGTGAAATCTGGAGTAATGGCGAGGACAAAACAGGCGATCGCCGCGATCGCTGCTGATAGTAAGAGAGTGCGACGACGACCCCAAAACTGTGAATCTGAAAATGCTCCCCCCAAAATTCGTCCCACAACTCCAGAAATAGAAGCACTACCCAACGCCCAGCCGACAGCAGTGGCAGATAAGCCGACTTGGTTGACGAAAAAAATTGGCGCGTAAAACAGGGTAAACCCCGTACCTACATTTGATAGGAAGCGACCGCTTGCCAAAATCCAAACTTGAGAGTTCAGCGACGGCAACAGAGACGAAAAGTTATTTTTCTGAAAAAAATTCATTGAAGCTTTAAGTATTGATACGTCATATGAAAGTAAATTTTGTAACAGATTGGGAACTATAAATACAGAAGATTCATAGTTGTCTACTCGCAGCACCAATTCAAGTTACTTACTATTAGTGTCATATCTATGCAGAGACTTTTTGTATTACTAGGAGTAGTAATTGTATTTGCACTCATATTCGGATTCATGTTTGCTTATTATCGTTCTCAACAATCTCGCCGCCGACTCAGGTGGGTGCAGCCAAGAAAGCATGGCAAAAGCAAAACCACCCCATTTTCATCGCCTCGTCGCCAAAAACCACATGATAGCGAAGAAAGTGGAGATAGCGATAGTGCCATTAGGATAGAACAGGTTTCCCGCCCGCTACAAAAAAAACTCTTGCTACTGTTACATGGCGATCGCCAAGCCGCAAATAGACTTCTCAGTGCAGCGAAAGACCGGAATCCTGGTAGAACTATTCAGTGGTATGCCGAGAAAGTCCTATTCGATTTGCAACGCGATTATGGCAAATATTAACTAAATTAAAAGTCAAAAGCTAAAAGTTAAAAGTTAAAAATGAAGATTTAAGAGTTATTTATTCTCCTCTGCTTCCTTGTCTCCCTTGTCCCCCTTGTCTCCCTTGTTCCTTCTATTTTCTCCTCTCAGTCTTTTACGCTAATCTTCGTCGTCTAATTCTTCAACCTTTTCTGCTGGTCTATAGTCAGAGCATTTCAGTGCTTCTTCTGTTAAAACGGCACAAGGATTGACAGCACATTTGAGATAAGGATTGTTGGTAAAGTATTGACAGTTTCGACAGGGTACTTTTTGAAAGCGCTTGATTGTAAACAAGAGTTCATCTCGCGCCGCAACTCCAATTTTAGATAGCATTAAAAACAAAATTGTCCAGCCCATAATAAAGCCAATCGGACCTAAAAGCATGAGCAGATCGGAAGTATTAAACTGAGGTGATTTTGTTTCATTTACAGTTTGTTCGCTCAGTTTGACTTCCCGTACAATTTGTGTTTGCGCTACGTGCTGTTTTAAAAAGTCAGCCTTATTATCCATATTTCTTCCCTCGAGCGGCATTCAAAAATACTGTCTTCTTTAGTAGCAAGACCACGGATACTATATTTACAGGTATAGCGAATAATAGAGTTCAGTATCTCTACTGAGAGTTTTGCTTGTCTATTTGTCCGATCTATCTAAAGAAGTATATTTTCGGAGGTAGGGCAATTCTTTTGATTCTTAATTGCTGGTTCTTGCTTTTTGCTTGTCAACTAATTTTATGACGCTAGCAAATTATTTATTTTGGCGATCGCCAGAGCTTATTAACTGGACTGCATTAATTTTTACTTAATATATCCAGCAAATACAAATATATAGTTGTGTTTGTGCGATCGACGGTAACAAAAAATACTTACCTAACTAAAGATAGCTCATCTTCTATGTTACAAAAGCTCGACAATATCGACAACATCAAGATTAATTAAATCGTTTAACTTAAATTAAACAAATTATATTTTTGTAAATTATAACAAGGTTTTTGTATAGCGATCGCATCCAATCTGCTATTAACTTGTGCTGCGCGTGGCGGTTAATGCTACTCTACGAAAAAGTAACTCGACGCTATACCGTGTCAGCTATGTCAAGCTTCAAGTTTGTTGATAGCAAGCGATAGAAGCAACTCACGATAAGTACAAATACAGATGGGAGTAGGAAATTAGCAACTTTTCTCCTATTTCTGACAGGCTCGTGTAAAAATCGCATGACGATCGATGATACGCTAAAGAATTGCAGAAAGATTACAAGGCGCAAGAATGGTTGTTGCAACCCAGGTTCCCCACTTGCTACGGGCTGCTCGTGGAGAAGAAGTAGACCGCCCGCCAGTATGGATGATGCGGCAGGCAGGTCGCTATATGAAGGCGTATCGAGATTTACGCGAGAAGTACCCATCATTTCGGGAGCGTTCTGAAATTCCCGAAGTAGCGATTGAGGTTTCTTTGCAACCCTGGAGAGCTTTTCAACCAGATGGCGTAATTTTATTTTCCGATATTGTCACGCCGTTGCCTGGTTTGGGAATTGATATGGACATTGCGGAAGGCAAGGGACCAATCATTCACTCGCCGATTCGGACTCAAGCGCAAATTGAATCTTTGCGCCAGTTAGAACCAGCAGAATCCTTACCTTTTATTAAAGAAATATTACAGGCACTTCGAGCCGAAGTCGGGAATAAAGCTACAGTTTTAGGCTTTGTCGGTGCGCCGTGGACGCTTGCAGCCTATGCAGTTGAAGGAAAAGGTTCTAAGACCTATTCCATTATTAAGGGAATGGCATTTTCTAACCCGACAGTATTGCACCAGCTACTAGAAAAACTAGCAGATGCGATCGCCATTTACGTTCGCTACCAAATTGACTGCGGCGCTCAAGTCGTACAAATGTTCGATTCTTGGGCGGGTCAACTTTCACCTCAAGATTACGAAACTTTCGCTTTACCCTATCAACAGCGAGTATTTCAACAAGTTAAACAAACCCATCCCGATACACCCCTGATTCTTTTGGTAGCTGAAAGTGCAGGTTTATTAGAAAGAATGGCGCGCAGTGGTGCAGACCTAATCAGCGTAGACTGGACTGTAGACATGGCAGACGCACGGGCGAGACTGGGAAATCAAATTGGCGTGCAAGGAAATCTCGATCCTGGGGTGTTATTTGGTTCTCATGAATTTATTCGCGATCGCATTTACGATACGGTGAAAAAAGCAGGTACGAGAGGGCATATTCTCAATCTGGGTCATGGTGTCTTACCCGACACTCCAGAGGATAATGTAAGATTCTTCTTTGAAACTGCTAAACAGATTAGATATTAGTGGCTAGTGGCTAGTGACTGGTGGATAGAGTTTTGCTTTTAAAGATTTTTGCAAACCTCTAACCATCCTACCTATCTCAGAAGTTCTTGATAAAAGAATTTGTAAATCTTGTTCGCTTACATATGACAACCGTTGCGCCAAAATTAATTGAGTTTCCAGTTCTGCTAAAGAACCAAGTGTAATTGATAAAAAGTGTAAAAACTCTTTGGTTGAATCTCTTGCTGCACCTTCTGCAATATTAGAAGTAACAGATACAACTGCACGTTGTATCTAAGATGACAAACCATATGTTTCTTGTTTCGGAAAAGCTTGAGTCAACTGATAAACTAGAACAGCTAAATCTATCCCAAATTGCCAAACTTTGAGATCTTGATAACTATGAAGGCTCATTTCAGTATAGTAAAAAATATATGTATAATTTAACACACTTTAGGTCAAGCCACCAGCCACTAGCCACCAGCCACTAACTATGAGAATTTTAGTCACTGGCGCTAGCGGTTGTATCGGTCACTATATTTCTGAAATTTTAATTCAAGAAACTGACTACGAACTATATTTACTAGTTAGAAATCCTCAGAAACTACAAGTAGATATTACTCGCCCTGGTGTAAAAGTATTACAGGGCGATTTAGCTAATATCGAACAGTTTGCTGATTTACTGAAAACAATTGATATTGCTGTATTAGTAGCTACTGTTTGGGGTGGCGAAGATACTTTTGAAATTAACGTTAATAAAACAATTCAACTATTAAATTTACTCGATCCAGAAAAATGTCAGCAGGTCATTTACTTTTCTACAGCTAGCGTTTTGGATCGTCAAAATAACTTGTTAAAAGAAGCAGGAACACTTGGCATAGATTATATTCGTTCTAAATATGAAACTTTAAGTAGATTACCAGAATTAGCGATCGCCCCTAAAATTACCGTTCTATTTCCCACTTTAGTCCTGGGAGGCGATGCCCAGAAACCATACTCTCACCTATCTGCTGGCTTACCCGATGTTGCCAAGTGGATTAACATCGCCCGTTTCTTCAAAACAGAAGGCAGCTTCCATTTTATTCACGGACGAGATGTTGCTCAAGTCGTGAAATATTTGATGAAAGGGAGCAGGGAGAAGAGAGCTGAGGGAGCTTATGATGCTGAGGGAGCTGAGGGAGAAAAAACACTACACCCCACACCCCACGTACCACGTACCATCCAACTACCAACTACCAACTACCAACTACCAACTACCCATTACCAATTACTAACTCACTACGTTCTCGGACAAGAGCTATTAACCGCTAACCAGGTTATAGAAGAAATTTGTAAATATCTCAATAAAAAGATTTATTTTCGCATTCCTCTATATCTATCCTTGACCAATTTATTTATAGTTTTATTCCGCATTCAAATGGCAGACTGGGATAGATTTTGTTTGCAATATCGCTATTTTACTTATAAAAATATTATCAATCCTAGCAGCTTCGGCTTACCTAACTATTGTCCCACCCTCAGCGATGCCTTAAAAATTCATGGAGTTCGTGGTGGAAAATTAGATACTTAAGAGACATACTTTTAGCGATCTTCTTTGCATCTTTGCGCGAAACAAAATCATACTTTCGCACTTAATTTAGTATAGAGCGATACGGATAAGATAAATCGAGTAAATTGTCTCAATTGCATCGGAAATAATATATTGTATATTGCACTCGAAGCATAAGTGGAGATCGAAGCAGCTTGTCACCTCTCTGTGAAAAGGCTTTCCTTCTGCCCTCTGGCTCTACCTTCTGCCATAAGCTTTATTCCCGTGTAAAAATAATTTTGACTTTTAGATTTTGACTTTTGACCTTACTAAAATTCAATACTATTTCTGAATGAAATCTATTTTAAAAACTTATTTGTATGTTGCTAAAAAGCAACGTTGCTATTAGAAAAAATTGGAAGATTAAAGAAATATAAATTCGTTTTGTTAGCTTATTACTTGATGATACAAGGAATGATAAGAGTGTCATTCCTCTAGCTCTAGAAGTAGAATCCATACAGTCAATAAATAGGAATCATATTAGCGACTTATTTCCCATAAAGAATGACATCAATAGTCTTTTTCTGAAGGGATGAACAACCAATGCAGCTAACAAATAAGATTCGGTTCAGAAAATTACAGCTAACAAATAAGATTCATTTCAGAAATTTACGCGGTGACATTTTTGGTGGAGTCACCAATGCAATTGTTTCATTACCAATAGCTTTGGCGTTCGGGGTTGCATCTGGTTTGGGACCAGTTGCAGGGCTTTATGGCTCAATTTGTGTTGGCTTTTTTGCTTCTCTGTTTGGTGGCACACCCACACAAATTTCCGAACCAACCGGACCGACAACCGTATTTATGACGGCAATTATTAGCGCAATGATTGCTAGGAATCCTGAGAATGGTATGGCAATGGCATTTACGGTAGTGATGCTATCGGGAGTTTTTCAAATTCTCTTTGGTGTCTTCCGTTTGGGTAAATATATTATTCTCATGCCCTACAGCGTCGTTTCAGGTTTTATGTCTGGAATTGGTGCAATTCTAATTATTTTGCAAATTCCGCCATTTCTAGGACATGAAGCTCCTAAAGGAGGTTTGATAGGAACGTTACAAAATCTACCCCAGATGCTATCAAACCTCAACCCTGCCGAAACTGGTCTAGCAGCTCTGACAATGGTAGTTATTTTTTTCTTGCCGCATAGAATCAAGCACTTTATACCCCCACAACTAGCAGCATTAGTCATCGGCACAATTATTTCCTTCACCTTGCTGCAAAACATGGATTTGAGAAGGATTGGCGAGATTCCATCAGGACTACCGACCCTGTATCTACCTACTTTTACTCCGGCTCAAACCGTACAGATGTTCGTTGATGCAGCCATGCTAGGGATGTTGGGTTCTATTGATGCCTTGCTCACTTCAGTCATTGCTGACAGTATGACCCGTACCCAGACTCAGGAAGACCGGGAGTTAGTCGGTCAGGGAGTAGGAAATCTAGTTGCTGGTTTGTGCGGTGGACTGCCTGGTTCTGGTGCGACGATGGGAACGGTAATTAACGTTCAAGTTGGGGCAAGAACTGCTTTGGCTGGTTTGATCCGTGCGGTGCTGATGTTGGTCGTAGTGTTATGGCTGGCTGACTTGGCGGAAAACATTCCAATGGCAGTCTTAGCTGGAATTGCTTTCGCGGTTGGAATTGAAATGCTCGATTGGAATTTCTTGAAACGAGCGCATAAGGTTTCTTGGAAATCAACCTTAATCATGTATGGCGTACTGCTGATGACAGTTTTCCTCGATCTGATGGTTGCGGCTGGGGTAGGAATGTTTATTGCTAACTTGCTGACAATTGAGCAATTGAGCCATTTACAAGCTCAAAGAATCAAAGCAGTTTGTGGTGCAGATGATTCCGTCCCGCTCAATTTAGAAGAGAAAGAGTTGCTCAATTTAGCTGATGGGCGAGTTTCTTTGTTTTACATGGGGGGACCAATGCTGTTTGGAGTGGCAAAAACGATCGCCCGCGAACATTTATCTATCAAGCGTTGCGATACCTTAGTGATGGATCTGAGCGATGTTCCTTATCTAGATGAAACTGCGGCACTGGTAATCGAAGCTGCCATTAAAGATTCTCAGGCAAAAGGTTCTCAAGTATTTATCGTGGGGGCAGTTGGTAAAGTCAAGCATCTTTTAGAGAGTCTTGGCATTCTCAATTTAGTCCCATACGATAACCTATTTCTGGATCGAACTGATGCCCTGAAACAAGCAGTTGTAGTAGATGTAGCTGAAATCGGTTTAGATGTAGCTGAAATCGGTTTGCGGACTGGTTGAGTTTGGGAGTTCTATTGTCAAGTTTCCTATTGGATTTCACCTTGTTACACTGGCAGAGTAAACTCGATAGAATCCTCTTGAAGACTTTTGCAGAGGCTTAAATCTCTATTTCAGTCATCTACCCACAGTGCGATTTTAGCTCTGTTTGCCCTAGCTCTGATTTGGGGTTATAACTGGGTACAAATGAAAGTAGCAGTGGAATATTCACCACCGTTTACATTCGCAACTTTGCGGATAGTTCTCGGAGCCTTGAGTTTATTTCTCGTGATGGCGTGGTTGAAAAAACCGTTGTTACCTCAAGCAGTTGGGGGTACTTTTCTGCTGGGGTTGTTGCAGACGAGTGGATTGTATGGGTTAGCAACTTGGGCTTTAGTTAGTGGTGGAGCCGGAAAAACGGCAGTTTTGGTTTACACAATGCCTTTCTGGACGCTAATTCTAGCCTGGGTGCTGTTAAAAGAGCGAGTCAGAACAATACAATGGATTGCGATCGCCCTTAGTTTTGCTGGTTTGCTACTGATTTTAGAACCTCAGCAGCTTGATGGGACGGTTTTTAGTAAGGTATTAGCCATTCTTGCGGGGATATGCTGGGCTGGTGGGGTCATTGTCGCCAAGAAATTGCAACAACAACATAATTTAGATCTGTTATCGCTGACAGCTTGGCAAACTCTTTTCGGTGCTGTGCCGCTACTGTTTGTCGTTCTCTTCATTCCCTCTGAACCGATTGTTTGGTCTAACGAGTTTGTCGTAGCGTTGATTTACAACGTTATCCCAGGTACGGCGATCGCAATGTTGCTTTGGCTGTATATATTAAATCATCTATCTGCAAGTACGGCAGGATTGGGTGTGTTAATGAATCCTGTAGTGGGAGTATTAACGGCTTGGCTGCAACTGGGAGAACGACCAGGACTTACGGAATCTGTAGGTATGTTACTGATTGTTTCTGCTTTGGCTTTCAATGTTAACTCTCTGCAAAAAACGAAGTCAACCAACTAATTTCACCATTTCTGTACGGGCGGGTTTAACCGCAAAACTATTTATCCTAGTATAGGGATCTTCAAAAACCCGCCCCTACGAGGACTGACTTCATCATGACTATTCCCAGTACCCTTGCACCTGGCAACCTGCGGCGAGTCCACCACATCGCCTTAAATGTCAAAGACATGCAAGCATCGCGCCACTTTTACTGTCATATTCTGGGATTGCACGAACTGACAGGCGATGAAATCCCCTCTACTCTAATCGATTTGGTAGCGCAAGGCAAAGTCGCTAACTTTGTCACTCCAGATGGAACGGTTTTAGATTTATTCTGGGAACCGGAGTTAACACCACCAGATCCCGATCCCGAACGGAGTTTTACTCGTGCCTATCATCTTGCCTTCGATATCGATCCGCAATTGTTCGATCGCGCCGTGGAAGTATTGAAAGATAATCAAATTGCGATCGCCCACGGTCCTGTCAGTCGCCCTACAGGTAGAGGCGTTTACTGCTACGATCCAGATGGATTTATGGTAGAAATCCGGTGCGATCCAGTATGAGCAAAAAAAAACCTGAATCTGACAATTCAGACTCAGGTAGTCCTACACTTCACAACTCAGGAAAATACAACAGACACGAAAATCTCAGAAACAAAAATCTAATTTTCAGCTCTAAGCGGCATGAGTATGCATTTTTGTTTCCACAGGCAACCACTTGGAAGATAGATCTTCCATAATACCTTTGCGGCTGAAACTTTTGCTTCGATCTAAATGTACCACTAATGTTGGCAAATAAATGTCATCAATTATCTGATGTCCGTAACCGATGACAACACCAGTCAGATCTGCTTGCTTGTGTTGCACGAAATCCCCAATCCTTAACATGGTATTTCTCCTTGTGCAGTTTGCTATCCAACGTTTACTATTGCTAAGCTGCGATCGCTCTACTCGTCTCAACCGTGGCTGAATTCAATGTGGTATACAAATGTCCTAATTCGATTGCTACACCTTGCCAGCTAAAATGATTTTCTACCCGTTGCCGACCTCGTTCCCCTAACTTTCTTGCCCAGCTAGAATCGGCTAAGATGCGATCGATCGCTTGGGCAAACGCAACGTCATCTTTAGCAGGTGCGAGTAATCCCGTCTCTTCTGGAACTACGGTAAATTGCAAACCGCCGACATCGCTAGCAACCACGGGAATTCGGCTTGCCATCGCTTCAATTGCTACCAAACCAAAAGGTTCGTAGTGACTGGGGACGACACTAACATTGGCAGCTGCGTAGTAGACTGGCAAAATTCGATCGTCCAAGCGACCTGGAAAAACAGTTATCGTATCTAAACCTAACTCTCCAACAATTCCTTCAATGCGATCGCGTTCTCTGCCGTCACAGCGACCGGGTTGGCTGCCACCACCGATAATTAATTTCAAGTTAGTCCGACCTGCTGCGTGCAATCTTGCCACCGATCGCACTAAGGTTTCAATCCCTTTACGTTTGTCAAATCGACCGACATACAACACGACTTTTTCATTTGCTGCAATTCCTAACTGCTGCCGCGCTGCTTCGCGTTCGATTGCCCCAAATCTGTCTATATCCGTACCGCAGGGGATAATATCAATTTGTCCTGTGGTTGAAACAAGCGATCGCATGTGTTCTTGTTCTTGAGGACTGGTGGCTACTATCCGTTCCGCTGTTTCCAAACAAGCTTTTTCTACTGCTAACCGTTTAGTTGCGATCGCTGGAATCTCGTCAATATTTCTGTACTTAACTGCACCCAACGAGTGATATGTATGTATCTGACTCAAAGGTTGCAGTTGCTTCAATCGCATTCCCACCCAAGCAGATAGCCAGTAGTTAGTGTGGACGAGCGAGTAACGAAATCCATGTTGTTGTTGAAAAGCTTGGAAAGCTTTGACGTACTCCGGTAAATAACTGAATAGTTCGTCCCGTCCGATAAATTCTGGCGCTCCCGCTGGTAACCGAATCGTGCGACAATTAGCATTGTGTTGCACGATCGCCGCTTGTTCTTTACTGCTACGGCGAGTAAACATATCGACTTTCCATCCCTGCTGGGCAAGGGCAAGACCGACTTGGCGCACGTAAACGTTTTGACCTCCAGCCTCTTCTTGCCCAATCTCAATCGCTGGATCGCCATCAACAGAAATTAAAGCAATGCGATTCTGTTTTTCTAACATTGTTGGTTTACTTCTCCTTATGGCTAGCTTTCCTGCCTCTGGCTGCCATCAGGAATCAATTCCTTAGCACCAAGTACAGGTAAAACGTAGCGGGTTTAAACCAGCCAAGGACACTGAATGGGATCTAGAAATCTTCGATCTTTACAGTCTCCTCTCAACGCCTACGAAGTTAGCTGACGGGCTAGGACTGAGAGATGTCCCTCTCTGTTTATCTCAGAGATAAGCCCCAAAATTCGGTTCCTCCGCTCCAATTATGATTGGATTAGGCTGACTTATTTAATCTGGTTAACTACATCCTAAACCACGCTCCCTACGTTCTGTCAATAAAAGTTACAAACTGTGAAGTAAACTCAGTCAGATTGTTAAGTATTGTATGTGAAACTTCTATTTGAGTTGTGAACTACTCGTGAAGGTTGTCATTCGTTCAAGTGCTGTTAGCGCGTCACAGTCAGATGAACAGTAATTTGACAATTGATTTAAAACTGCTGGATCTCAGCCATCTGTAAGAAATACAAACATAGTACGGTATTCCTAGCAATCAATGCTAGTTTTGTTATTAGTAGACGGTTAACTGTAGAGATATGACATGTCGTATCCGCACTTAACCAATGACCAACGACAAATGACCAATGACCAATCATACTTGCTGCGGTCCTGGCTATGCATCTCCCCAAGCGGCGATGCAAGCAGAAAGAGAAAAAACATTATATGCGATCGCCCTTTATACGGGTACGGGAATTGAAGCACCAGATTATTTAGCGACGATTGATGTCGATCCTGACTCTCCGACATATTCTCAGGTAATTCATCGCTTACCGATGCCTTATTTAGGCGATGAGTTACATCATTTTGGTTGGAATGCATGTAGTTCGTGTCACGGTGACGCGAGTAAATCTCGTCGTTTTACGATCGTACCTGGACAGCGATCGAGCCGGATTTATATTGTAGATACAAAAGAAACGCGATCGCCTCAAATTTATAAAGTCATCGAACCAGAAGAAATCAAAGCGAAAACAAATTTAACAGCCCCTCATACAGTCCATTGTCTAGCAGATGGTCATGTGATGATTTCGATGTTAGGTGATAGTCAAGGGAATGCACCTGGCGGCTTTTTGTTACTCGATGAAAACTTTGATATTGTCGGACGTTGGGAACAACAAGCTACGGCAATGAAGTTTAATTATGACTTTTGGTATCAGCCGCGCCATAACATCATGGTAAGTAGCGAATGGGGCGCACCCAAAACGTATTATCCAGGCTTTGACCTCAACGATGTCGCAGCCGGAAATTACGGTCAGCAATTGCATTTTTGGGACTGGAAAAAACACGAAATTATTCAAAGTTTTGACTTAGGTACAGAAGGTTTAATTCCTTTAGAAGTGCGTTTTCACCACAACCCAGAGAGTACGCACGGCTATGTTGGTGCAGCCTTAAGTAGTAATATTTGGCACTGGCACAAATCTAACGGACAATGGGCAGTTGAGAAAGTTATTGATGTTCCATCCGTCGAGGTTCAAGGCTGGGAAATTCCCGTGCCTTCTTTGATTACCGATATTTTGCTGTCAATGGACGATCGCTATCTCTATTTTTCCAACTGGTTGCATGGAGATATTCGTCAGTATGACATTAGCAATCCTTCTCAACCTAAATTGACTGGGCAAGTTTGGTGTGGTGGTTTATTAGGAAAAGGTGGCGAAGTTAAGGGGCAGAAATTGCAAGGTGGTCCTCAAATGCTGCAATTAAGTTTAGATGGTAAGCGGTTGTATGTCACTAACTCTCTATTCAGTACTTGGGATAATCAATTTTATCCAGACTTAGCCAAAAATGGCTCTTACATGTTGCAAATTGATTGCGACACGGAAAAGGGAGGATTGAAAATTAATGAAAACTTTTACATAGATTTTGGTCAAGAACCAAACGGCGCAGCCCGCGCCCACGAAATGCGATATCCTGGTGGCGATTGTACTTCAGATATTTGGATTTAGAGTTAAGAGAATCATAGGGGCAGGTTTTTTGGTCGAATGAAAACCTATCAAATCGAACTGGTTAACAGAAATAATTTTACTCTTAACGTAGCAGCAGACAAATATATTTTGGATGCGGTAGAAGCGGCTGGAGTAAAATTACCCGTAGGCTGTCGTTATGGGGCTTGTATTACTTGTGCTGCCAGGATTTTATCAGGTGAAGTAGAACAGACAAAGGCGATCGCCCTCAAACCCCAGCAAGCCGCAAAAGGTTACGTTTTGTTATGCATTGCCACTCCCCGTTCTGATTGTAAGTTTGAAGTCGGCGTAGAATGTCAAAAAGAATTGTATGTAAACCCTTTTATCAGTTATCAGCGAACAGTTATCAGTTGACATTGGTAATCGGTAATTGGTAATTGGTAATCGATCGTTTGTTATTTGCATTTTCACTACTCACTACTCACTCCCTATGGCGCTTCTTAAACTAGAAGATGGTACAATCTACAACCAACTCGCTGATATTAGCCGCGAATTGTCTTCCCTAAATATCCAACTCAATTACTGGAGTGTAGGAGAAGATTCGCAATTGCGGCAATTGCTAGCACAAGAAAGTTTAAATTCCGAGGAAAAAGAAGAAGTTCTCGTAGCTTTAGATCGCTATTTCGAGCAACTCGAACAAACATCTGGCTATCAATCTCGTGATTTAATTGCGTTGCATCCTGGGATTCCAAATTTAGATGAGATGCTAACAAAATTCGATCGCATCCACACCCACGCCGATGATGAAGTAAGATATATTGTCGATGGCGAGGCAATATTTGGTTTCGTGCGTCCCGATGGTAGCCAAGTAGAATTAACAGTACAACCAGAAGAATATATCAATGTCCCCGCCGGAACAGAACACTGGTTTTATTTAACACCTGCAAGGCGAGTTAAAGCTGTACGATATTTTATCGATACAACAGGTTGGGTTCCTCAATACACGGGCAAAGAGATTCGGTTTCGTCAAAGCGCGATCGCGTAATTCATTATATTTATTACCTCTGATTCATGCTTAATTATCAACCTTCAGTAACTAATAGCAAAACTACCGATCCGCGTTTTGAATTGAGCGATGCTGCTCGTTATTTCTACCGTCAAGATTGGATGGTAGGAACGGCGGGAAATCTTTCTGCTCGTCTTCCTGATGATAGTTTTTGGATTACGGCAAGTGGGAAGGCAAAAGGAGAACTATCAACTAGCGATTTCGTGCGCGTTACCCTCACTGGTGAGATTTTAGAAAGAGCATCTGCTAATATTAAACCTTCGGCAGAAACGATAATTCATCAAGTAATTTATAGCTTGTTTCCAGCGGCTCAAGCTTGCTATCACGTTCACTCAATTGAAGCAAATTTAGTTTCTCATTTTACTGAGAAACTAAATTTGCTGCTACCACCCCTGGAAATGGTTAAAGGCTTGGGTGTATGGGAAGAAAACCCCCAGGTGGCAATTCCCATATTTGAAAATCACTTAGAAGTTCCTCAAATTGCCGCAGAAATTAGCGATCGCTTCAGTACTCAATTACCTCAAGTCCCGGCTTTGTTAATCCGCAATCATGGCGTGACTGTCTGGGCAGATTCCCTCACCTCAGCGCGTAATTATGTTGAGTTGATAGAATACATTTTTCGATACATGGTAGCAGCGCGGCAAGCTGGAATTTTTTGAAAATGGGAGGTCACGGGAACAATAGAGCGATCTTTTCTTCATAACTTATAACCTGAGTCTACTTTATAGGAGAAAGTCAATGCTATTGTTCAATCGCTGGCAGTCAAAAACTGCTTTTTTAATGGCGATGGGAATGACCGCAACAGCGTTTGTACCGCTTTTGATTTCTACTCCAGCGATCGCCAATTCCCCTTCTTTTGAAATTGCACAACTCTTTCCTGACTCTCGCGACGATGAGTATCGCGGATCTTCTGGTGGTATTGTCCCCAGAGGAACGATAATTCCAGTAACTTACGACAGAGGCAAAAAAATTATTGTCTCTCCAGAAGAAACAGCGGACATAACATTGACTGTGGCTGAAGATGTCGAGTCTGAAAGCGGTAGAATCGCAATTCCCGCTGGTAGTCGGATTGAAGGCGAACTCAGACCAACCGATCGCGGAACTCAATTTGTTGCGCAAAATTTAATTTTAGAAGGTCGCGATCGCGGTTATCCAATTGAAGCAACGTCGCGGGAGATTACCGACACGGAAATCATTGATGAAAAATCAAATCCCGATATCCTTAGAGGCGCGGTGATTGGGGCTGCTGCTGGTGCGGTTTTGGGTGAAATTTTTGGTGGAATCGATCTAGGTGAAGTCTTGGCTGGTGCGGGTGTAGGTGTATTGGGAGAAGTCTTATTGAGAGGTCGCAAGCAAAAAGAAGTTGAAGTTGTTGTCATCAGACCAGATACAGACTTAGATTTGAGATTAGAGGAAGATTTTGTTGCCTCACGTTCTGGAAATGATGATTACCGCGATTCTGATTATCGTCGCAACAGGGACTCTGATTATCGCAGGCGTGAAGATAATTAAACTTGTTGCTGTACGTTTTGGCAAAGGTGGGTTTAGCAAGATCTCGGTGTGAAAATAGAGACTTTGGGTGAACCCACCCCTACAGATCGTCATATAACAAAACTTTGTGGAATACCAAAGATGTTTTGACTTGGCTGTAGCCGCATTTTTGGTAGAAATGATGAGCTGCTGAACGGACAATATTAGATCGAACTAATATACTTTGACATCTGCGTATCTTTGCCCAGCTTTCAACTTGGTGGAGCAATTTTCTACCGATACCAGTACCGCGATCGCTTGGCGCTACAACTAAGCCGCCAATTTCAGCATGAAAATCTGTCAGCAGCGAGTGATAAGTGTAAGCGTGAATCCAAGCGATCGCTCGATCGTCTAAACCTGTGGCTACGTAGATAATATGATTGCTATCTGACAAAATTTGGTACAGGCGCTGCTCTATGGCAATAGTCGAAACAGGATAGCCGAGTTGGTCAGACAAAATCGCGATCGCCTCAACATCTTGCGTAGTAGCTGGGCGAATATGAACACCGCTACTATCAAGAGCAACTGACATGATGAAACTACTCTATCTGTACGCCTCATTGTAAATCTATACTACCGGAAACTCCAACAGCTAAAGCGATCGCGCTTAAAGAGACTGATGCCTGTAAAGTTGACAGAAACTAGGATGATATTCATCCTCCCAACGCCACCGACAAACAGAGAAATTGCGGCGATCGCCACTAATAATAAACTTACCCTACTTGTCACTTAAGCTACCATGTCTGGAGCTGACTTGTTTGCCATTCACGATCGAGTCTTTCGATCGTGTTTGTGGCTGAGAATACTAGTCACTTGAAATGCTGTACTCCGCATAATTTCTTTTTTAAAAGAAAATCGACAATACCTTGCTGACAGTATTACTGAATTTTTCCCAATCGACAAATCTTATCTATTAGAAGAGTATAGTAAACAAGCAGAGATGAACGTCAAATAGTGGTATTACCGCTATTCTAGTATTCACTCGGAGAGAAAAAGTGTTGAAAACTCTCAATAGCTTTATTTAGTCAAAATCAGCATGGAGATAAGCATGAAAAAGCAAGGTTTAATCTTATGGTTAACAGGACTTAGCGGTGCAGGCAAAACTACAATCGCTCAAGGGGTAGAGTACGCACTTAAGAAACGTAGTTGCTTAGTTGAAGTTTTAGATGGTGATATCATCAGAACAAAACTTTCAAAAGATTTGGGCTTTAGTAAAGAAGACCGTGAAACTAATATTCGTCGTATTGGATTTGTGGCTAATTTGCTCAGTCGTAATGGCGTAGTAGTGATTGTAGCTGCAATTAGTCCTTATCGAGCTGTCAGGAATGAACTACGGAGAACTACAGAAAACTTTATAGAGGTCTATGTAAATGCACCACTTAATGTTTGTGAAGTACGCGATGTCAAAGGACTTTATGCTATGGCACGAGCAGGAGAAATAAAATCTTTTACAGGAATTGACGATCTATATGAAGAACCTCTCAATCCAGATATTATTTGTTATACCTCACAAGAAAGTATCCAAGAAAGTATTGCTAGAGTGATTGCAGAACTAGAGAGGCTAGATTATGTTCCTCTCGAACCCCAACTAGAGTATTCCATCTAATACCTATTTCTCTTTCAAAAAGGACTCTCTACGGTATTAGCTTGGGCAACAAGGGATTATCTTACAACAACTGATTTAGCTCGATTCGAGTCAGTAGGCAAAAAGTTTAATTAGTTCACATGGTAATAGTTTTAGCTATTGATACCAATACTGTTTGTGCAGATAAAACACGATTGCTTGTTGAAAAAAAGCTTATTTTTCCGGAGAGTTAAAGCAGAAAAAAGACGATTTGTTCACCAATAATTACGATTTTAGTTTAAAAGTATAGCAGTGCTTTTGTCATATCATATAATCATGAAGCCTAAAGTTAAATATTTATTTTGTATCAATACAGGTCGTTCAGGCTCTCACTATTTACATGAGATTTTTAAGCATATTGAAAATTGCCAAGTTTGGCACGAAGCCCAACCTATTGGTCATGGAAAAGTAATGAGAGATTACTTTTTTGGCAAACCTGAATTAATGCAGGAACTTACAGCTAAGAAAGTTGAGAAAATTCAACAAGTTAAAAAAGAGTCAGATTGTTATATAGAAACCAATCATTGTTTCATCAAAGGATTTGGATGGTTTCTTCCTAAGTATATTCCTCAAGAAGAGATAGGAGTTCTAATTCTTAGAAGAAATCCAGCTCAAATTGTCGATAGTTTGCTCCGAATTAACTGTAGTCCTCTCGCGATCGCGGGACAAACGTGGGTACTAACGCCAGATATCAAAAATTATTGTATTGAGCCACCAAACTGGCTTATTTCTCCCAAAGTAACTTACGAATTGTTCTGTTTATTAAAACGTCTTTTATTGAGCAAAAAATTATATAGTTTGTTGAATATTCAGTTTCGTCAAATTGAAAATTTGATTGACAAATATGAAAAAGAATGCTTGAGATGGTATGTAGATGAAACAAATGCCCTAAGTATATCTTATCAAGAAAAATTTCCAAATATAAAATATTTTCAAGTTGATGTAGAATCGCTTAATAATATTGAAAATATTAGAGAATTACTCAATTATTTTGGACTCTCTGAAAAAAGCACTATTGAAAAAGTAATCGGTAAGCCCACTAATTTAAAAAATCAGCATCTCGCCAAAAGCAGCTCGTGACGAGATAATTAGGGCGTGTTTGCAAACTAATACCAATTCTATTTATCTTTGCACTAAATCGGTCGCTCATAGCCCCCCTTAACAAGGGGGGTTGGGGGGATCTTCCGTGGCGCAGTCAGATCAAAATGGTATAAGGGAGCAGCGAGAAGCTTCCTGCCAATTAACACCTGTAGCAAACCAGTATAGTTCTGAGCGTAAGAATGCCCGAATTGTATTAATCTAAAGGGAATTGCGTTGCGCTCGACTTTTAGATTGAGAAGTATTGCTAACGCTTATAACTCAAGGGAAGAAGTTAGTAAAATTACCATAATTTGACTTCTACACTAAGATAGAATTCAACAAAAATCGTGTTGGTGAAATAATGTACATCAATAAAATTAAATCAAAAATTGAATAAACTAAAAGAGAAGCATCAGAGCGTAAAATTAAGAATTGTGTCTGCAACTTCTACAGGTTAACCATTAAGGAGCATAAACTTAAAGAACAATTTATTTGGTTTTACGTCATTAAGATGTAAAATCTCTAATTCGATAATTTAGGAGAAAGACTTTATATGTTCATTTCTAATTCCTGGCAAGCCAAAGTTGCGGCGGTGATGGCACTGGGAATGACTTCTGCCACAATAGTACCTGCGATCGCGGCGACTCCGGTTGCAGCACCCCAATCGAACTCTAGTAAACTCTTAATTGCGCAATCACCTCAGTCAATCGTACCAGTTGGTACGGTCATTCCGGTGCGATACAAAAAGTCAGATAGAGTGCTGGTTACGCCTAAAGAATCAGTCAGACTGACGCTAACTACAGCAACCAGCGTCCGCTCGGAGCGCGGAAATGTCGTGATTCCCGCAGGTAGCCAAATTAACGGTAGACTCAGACCTGCTGATGGTGGTTCGCAATTCGTGGCTGAATCAGTCGTCATTGGTAGTCAAAAACGAAAATATCCGATTGAGGCAACATCAGCTGTAGTGAGAAGAAAGCAGACAATCGATCGCAAAACCAACCCCGACTTCGTTCGCGGTGCTGTTGTTGGCGCAGCAGTCGGAGCCGTAGCATCTGAAATTTTTGGAGATATCGATTTAGGTGCAATCTTAGGAGGCGCGGGAGCTGGAGTGTTGGGAGAAACGCTCCTTAGAGGTCGCAAGCGTAAAGAAGTGGAAGTGGTTGTCGTCAATCCCAATCGAGATTTAGACCTGACGCTAGATGAGGATTTTGTCTTGTCTCGAAATCGGTAATGGGAGTTATTAGTCGTAAGTCGTAACTTGTAAAGTTGACAAATGTTTGCGTTCTAGCGGGTGGAGATTTCCAGCTGCTAGAACGGATAGACCCTGTTCTGTAAGAGCTTGTGCCGTTTTATTCAAGGCATCAAACTTGTCCAGAAAATTCTGGGTGAGATGTTCCCAATCTCCAGAGGCAATAATCTCCTGCTTGTCACGGAAATAATCGAAAATATCCGATGGGTGCTGCCGCATCTGCTCAACTTCTGGATCGCCTCCCTCATGCTTGGCTGAAATATTCGGCACGCAAGAAGCCAGCTCCATCAACTCGTCTCTGCGGTTATAAGGCTGTCGCACGATGCCTTTCCAAGTTTCAGTGATGTGATGCTCGAAGCGAACCTGCTGCTCGAAGTCCAAAGCCTGGCGAAACTGGCTGGTAATTTCAATCGTTTTGTTATTGACCGAGTTACTCCAATTGAATCCAATTAATGGAGAGCTACCATCATCTCTGGAAAATAACTTTGCTCCAAGTAAAGTCCACAAAGCTGCGTAGGGATTGTCGTTGCCCATAAATACAGAGATCTTGAACTCGATATCAACGCCGAGACGATGAAGGAGATAGCCTAGTAGCACTGTCCCAGGATTGAGATTGAGAACTTGGCGAATCCCGTAGTTAGTGTAGTAGTACAAGTATTCGTTCAGCCATTGCAAAGCGCGATCGTTGGGCTGTCCAACACCACCAAAGTAACCCGCGATCGTTTCCGCTCCGCCGAGATGGACGTTCGAGCCATCAGTTCCCTTGGTATCGAGAGTGACGACGAAACTCGCGCCAATAATTTGCATAGCTGCGGCAATGGCGGGCAAGTCACCATCGGTTTCTTGTTCCTTCATCTGGCGGACTTGAATGAAACGTCCCGGCATGAGGGATTGTTGGGCGATCGCTCGTCGAGCTGCGGCAATTATCCAAGGAAAATATTGACAGGCACTAATTTCTAGCGTCACTGCATATTTGTCGTCAAAAGTCAAACTCTTTGCCTTGTTTCCTATTACATTCTGTCGATAATCGGCAATGCTGACAAATGCCCCCTCATCTGCTTGCTGTTGCAGCCATTGTAGATCGGTTAAATATTCGGGTCGAGTTTGACGAACGCGCTCTAGCAATGCGGTCAGAGACGCAGCTTGTTTTGCCTTAGCATTAATCTCTTCTGGAGTCCCATATTTAGACAGGACATTGAGGAAATTGGCGATCGCCTCCATATTTGGCTCGACTAGAATATCGTTAATCGCTTCTAGCCTTGCCGTTGGAATTTTTAGTCTTTCTCGCAGGTTCTCGATCATAGTAATTTTCCTCTTCAATAGGCAGAAGGCAGCAGTCAAAAGTCAAAAGTCAAAAGTCAGAAGTCAAAAGTCAAAACACTAACATAGATTTGCAGGGTGAGATTTGAAAACAAATCCTACTGGAACTAGTAACTAGTAACTGGTAACTGGTAACTGGTCACTGTTAAACAACCCCATACTTTTTCCCCACGCGAGCAAACGCCTCTACACATTGCTCTAATTGTTCTTGCGTGTGAGTGGCGGAAACTTGAACCCGAATTCGGGCATGACCTTGGGGAACTACAGGATAGCTAAAACTAATGACATAAATCCCCTCATCGAGCAGATCTCGCGCCATAGCTTGTGCGAGTTTCGCGTCGTACAGCATAATTGGTACGATCGGGTGAATCCCAGGTTTAATTTCAAAACCGCGATCGCCGATGGAAGTCCGAAAGTAGCTGGCGTTCTCCAGCAGTCTTTCGCGTAATTCTGAGGTTTGGTTGAGTAAATCCAATACTTTAATACTGGTGTAGGCGATCGCCGGAGCAAGGGTGTTGGAAAATAAATAGGGGCGCGATCGCTGCCTCAGCAAGTCGATAATGACTTTACGACCGGATGTAAAACCTCCAGAAGCTCCACCCAGGGCTTTTCCTAACGTACTGGTGATGATATCTGTACGACCTATGACACCACGATGTTCGATCGAGCCGCGTCCTGTTGCTCCCAAAATCCCAGTAGCATGACTATCATCTACCATGACCAGCGCATCATACTGTTCGGCTAAATTGCAGATTTGGTCTAGCTTAGCGATATCGCCATCCATGCTGAAGACCCCATCCGTGGCAATTAAGCGGATTTTCAGCGATTGGGTAGCTCGCAGCGTTTGCTCTAATTCTTCCATATTGCTATGGGCAAACCGATAGCGTTTAGCTTTACACAGCCGAATTCCGTCAATAATACTAGCGTGGTTGAGTGCATCGCTAATGACCGCACACTCTTCATCAAGTAGTGTTTCAAATAGTCCGGCATTGGCATCAAAACAGGAACCGTACAGAATAGTATCTTCAGTACCGAGAAATGCAGAAATCTTTGCTTCCAGCTCTTTATGTATGGTTTGCGTGCCACAGATAAAGCGCACCGATGACAAGCCAAAACCATATTTAGCAATTCCTTCCTGGGCTGCGGCAATAATGTCAGGATGGTTAGCTAATCCTAGGTAATTATTAGCGCAGAAGTTCAGTACCATCCGACCATCTTGAAGTTGGATTTTAGCATCTTGAGGGGATGCGATCGCTCGTTCTTCTTTGCGCAGACCGGATTGATGAATTTCATCGAGCAGGGATTGAAAAACAGAAGCCGCCGTTGTGGTCAACATGGCTACATCACCAAATTTTGGGAGTCGGGAGTCGGGAGTCGGGAATAAGTGGTGCGTAGTGCGTGGTGCGATCGGAGATAGGGTACGGGGTGTGGGGTGTAGAGTTTGTAGTACTTTCTCCCTCAGCTCCCTCAGCCTCCTCAGCTCCCTCAGCCCTCTTCCTTGCTCCCTGCTCCCTTTTTAATGACTCCAGCTTCGCCAACATATCGCTGACGATCGCAGATAAGTCATAGGTATGGTGCCAACCCCAATCGGCTCGTGCTTTAGAGTCGTCAACTGTACAAACCCAAGAATCCGCGATCGCTTGCCGGAAATCGGGTTTGTATTCGCAGGCAAACTCAGGTAAGTGCTTTTGGATTTCAGCTACGAGTTCTGCTACCGAGAAGCTGACTGCTGCCACATTGTAGCTAGTACGGACTTTGATGGCTGATAAATCTGCTTCCATCAGTTCCAGAATAGCTCTGACCGCATCTGCTGCGTACATCATGGGCAAGCGAGTCTCTGGGCGAAGGAAACAGGTGTAAGTTCTCTGTTGGAGGGCAGCATAGAAGATTTCTACGGCAAAGTCCGTTGTCCCGCCTCCTGGTGGAGCATTGTAGCTAATAATGCCAATAATGCCTGGTAATCGCAAAGAACGCACGTCCACGCCAAACCGTTGCGCGTAGTACTGACAAAGTAGTTCGCCCGTCACCTTTGTAATTCCATACATCGTAGATGGATCTGTCACGGTCATCTGAGGCGTGTCTAACTTCGGCGTGTGCGCTCCAAATACGGCAATAGAACTAGGATAAAAGACTTTGAGTCGCTCTGATTTGGCTACTTCCAAAACATTTTTTAGCCCGTTAATATTGATGTCCCAACAGCGATCGGGTTCCCGTTCGCCTTTGGCTGAGAGTAGTCCTGCTAAGTGGTAGATTGTATCGATTTGATGCCGTTTGACAATTTTTTCCAACCGCCGACCGTCTGTGACATCCAGCACTTTATAAGGAAATAACTTGCTTTCCTCTGAGCGTGGCGATCGCCCGCTTTCCATGACGTGTGTTGTCCCATAGCGTCTTTGTAGGGCAACAACAAGGTCGCTTCCCAGTTGACCTCTAGAGCCAGTGACTAAAATATTGTTCATCATATGACAGTTACCAGTGGTAATTGGTAATTGGTAATTGGTAATTGGTAATTGGTAATTGGTTGTTGGTTGTTGGTTGTTGGTGAGAAAGTGGTGCGTGGTGCGCTCAGGAGCAGGGTGTGGTGCGTGGTACGTGAAAAGAGAGCTGAGGAGGCTGAGGGAGATACTGGTCACTGGTCACTGGTCACTGGTCACTGCTCCCGACTCCCGACTCTGGTGGAAATAATCCAGGACAAGTCAGTACGAAAACATCTCTCACCCCTAGTTCAGATGTAGTTGCTTTGACAGGCGAGGTGTAGTGGAAGTATTGACTATCTCTAAAGACTAAAAATTCGCCAGGATTGAGAATTTTGCTAAAAGCGGGACGACCATCTTTTTCTGGATAAAGGTGCGTTTCTCCCCCTTCAATTCCGGTTCTATTCACAGAGAAAATGCCGACGAGTTCGACTCCATCGCGATGAATTCCTTCAGGCGCAGGATTGCCGAGTTGCTGAGAAGAAGCTGTGGTTCTAATTTGATGCACTGCAACTTCGTTGAAGTTAGTACAAAGCTGGCAAAACTGGAAAAATTCCCACACAATTTTTTGAAAATCTACTGACGCAACTAGGCGATCGTCAAGTTCTGGATACTCTCTAACTACATCTCCCAAAATTGGGTTATATACTTTCGATTGAAATAGCTGTCTGTGGGGTAACTTTATCAGGCGATCGCCAGCTATTTGAAAGTGAGAAAGGTTTCTAAAGCGATAGTTGCCTGCTAAATATGGATCGGCTGGCAAGAAGTCGAAAAATGGTTTTAATTGCTCTAGCTTAACAGCGTTCACCATTTCTAAAACATAGCTGGCTAGACAATTGAATTCTTGTGGTTTTGATAAATTCAGCATAGTAAACTTCCTCACGTTCAATTGAGGATAGCAGTATTATTCAAACTGCTACATCTAAATTTAGTAGTTAGCATTGGGTTATGCCATACCAAATTCTGCTACCGATAGCAGCAAAAATTAACAATAAATTTATAGATTTATAATGTAAACTCGATCTAGTATTTTCATTCCTTTATAGGAGCCTCATCAATAGATATAGAACAGAGTATGTGTCAGCAAAGAGGCTCTATAAAATAGGACTTAAGGTTTCATTCTATTGTTAGAGAAGACACCTAGCGTTCGATCGAGTCTCCTGATTTAATTGTAGTTATATTTTTCGGCTATTGTCGATCCCTATAACTTTTGGCTGATATCTGTTATTCTTACTAACTCTTTTTTTAATAAAAATTCATACAAGAATGTCAGTTATAGCTGTTCTAAATGATTTGTAAAGTAGGCTTCTAGCTGCCGCAGGCTAGAAGCCTGCTCCATCATGAATCAAATAGGATTGCTATATCAGTTGTCAGTTGTCATTTGGAAAATAAATTAATATGAATTTTGCCGAACGAATGAGCCGCCTGGGGACGGAATCTGCTTTTGAAGTCCTTGCCAAAGCACAACGATTGGAAGCTCAAGGACGTAACATAATTCATTTAGAAATCGGACAGCCAGACTTCCAGACACCGATGAATATCTGTCAGGCTGCATTTCAAGCCATGAAAGACGGCTACACTGGCTATGCTCCAGCCGCTGGATTACCTCAGTTGCGACAGGCGATCGCTCAATATGTGACACACACAAGAGGCGTTGAGGTGCATCCCGATGAAGTAGTAGTGACACCAGGAGCCAAACCGATAATTTTTTTCACAATTCTAGCGCTGGTAGATACAGGCGATGAGGTGATATATCCCAACCCAGGGTTTCCTGTTTACGAATCAGTCATTAACTTTGTAGGTGGCAAGGCAATTCCCCTAGCTTTGCGCGAAGAGGTTGGCTTTCGCTTTCGGATTGAGGATTTAGAGCAAGCAATTTCTCCCCGCACGCGACTATTAATTCTCAATTCTCCCCAAAATCCTACTGGAGGCGTACTGCAACTTGAAGATTTAGAGGCGATCGCCAATTTAGCAGAACGACATAATTTTTATATCCTCTCGGACGAAATCTACTCGCGCATCCTTTACGAACAAACACACCACAGCATTATGAGTTTGCCTGGAATGAAAGAGCGGACGATTCTGCTAGATGGTTACTCCAAAACTTACGCGATGACAGGGTGGCGCTTGGGTTATGGTGTGGCTCCCCAACTATTAGCTCAAAAGCTGGAGCAATTGACGATCAATTCTAATTCCTGCACCTGTTCGTTTACTCAAATTGCTGGGATTGAAGCACTGACAGGAACGCAAGAGTTTGTGGAACAAATGGTGGACGAATTCAGACAGCGAAGAGATTTTATTGTCGATGGTTTGAATGCGATCGCGGGTATTGAGTGCGTTAAACCTACAGGAGCATTCTATGTATTTCCTAATGTCAAACAACTTCCCCTTAGTTGTGATGCATTAGCAGAGTACTTACTAGCAGAAGCCGGAGTTGCCGTACTTTCTGGTTCTGCTTTTGGCAGATTTGGTGAGGGATATTTAAGGTTATCCTACGCTAACTCATTGGCAAATATTCGCGAAGCGCTCGACCGCATTCAAACTGCGATTGCTCAGCTCAAATGAGGCGGAGAACAGTTGGAATTGCATATGATATGCTAACTTGAAAATGCCAACGTAATAAGACTAAAATGTCATGGAAGACGAAATTAAAGATGCTGAATTAACAAAACGCCTTCAAGACAAAGATATTAACAAGTTTAAAGCTACTACGGAACGGCAACCGATCGATAAAATAACTCCTGCAACGAAAAAAATTTGGCAACGAGGCGATCGCGCTATTGCTACTGGATCGGGTGGTGCATTGCTAGGGGGAATAGTTGCTCAGTTACCAGGAGCCGTTGCTGGAGCAATATTTGGTGCTTTATACGGTTTGTTCGTAGTACCAAAAGAAACAAGTCGTGCTGAAAACTAGATGGATCGCTCTACGTTATTAATCTGGGCAGGACTAACTGCTGTAGTCGTTGTAATAGTAGTGTTGGTTCGCTGGAGGCGTAAGCAGCAATTCGATCTAGAGCTAGCAGAATTCATCGGCTTAATTCTAGCTGTGTTAGGTGGAATTTCTAGCTGCCAGCTGTTGTACAAAGCTTTCACGTTACAGGCTTTGAAAGATTTGCTAGGGTCTGATATTGTCACGCTGATTATTGGGGCGATCGCGATAATTTGGGTATCCGTGAAAGAAGTGTGGAAAGCTTTACTCTAGTTTTAACGAATTTCTCAAACTGCTATCGGTTAAAGAAAGATAGACTGCTAGCTACTACATCGGATGTATACAATTAAAATGGATGCATGGTAATTTCTGACTTCTGAGTTCACCCTGTTGTCAAAAAACATTTGGGGAGAATCAGGATGAAAAACATTGCAGGAACCTTCAAGGGCGCTGGTGGATTAAGCCTTTATTACCAAAGCTGGCATCCCCAAGAGCGATCGCGGGCTGTGGTCGCGATCGTACATGGTTTGGGAGCGCATAGCGGTCTGTTTCTACCTGCTGTAGAGTACTTAGTGTCTCTAGGTTATGCAGTCTATGCCTTTGATTTACGAGGTCACGGACACTCGCCAGGACAAAGGGGACATATTAATAGATGGACTGAATTTCGAGAAGATTTAAGCGCCTTTTTGCAGCAAATTTGGCAGCAAGAACCGAATTGCCCTTGTTTTGTCTGGGGACATAGTTTAGGAGGTGCGATTGTTTTGGATTATGCTTTGCGATCGCCGCAGGGATTGCGGGGTGCGATCGTCACTGCACCAGCCTTGGGGAAAGTTGGAGTTTCGCGCCTCAAACTAGCGATCGGGCGAGTCTTTTCCCGCGTCTATCCACGCTTGAGTCTTAAGGTTGGCTTGAATCATCATGCTAGTTCGCGCAATCCGAATGTTATTTCTGCTTATAGTCAAGACCCCTTACGTCACGAATACGGTAGTGCCAGACTTGCAACAGAATTCTTTGCTGCCGTGGATTGGATTGAAAATCATGCCTCTGAGCTGCAAATTCCTTTACTGCTGCTACATGGCAGTGCAGACCAAGTGACTCATCCTGAAAGTAGTTGGCTGTTCTGCGAACGGGTCACTTATCCCGACAAGAAATGCTACGAGTATCCTGGCAGTTATCACGATCTTTATGCCGATACGAATTATCAAGAAGTACTTGTAGACATTGGTAACTGGTTGGAGCAGCATTTGCAGGAAATTGATGACAGTCAAGCAGCATAAGGTATGAGAGTGGTGTCTGGAAGAATTAAATAATGTTACCAAAATTTTCTTTATTGCTATAAATTAACAACGGATAGTGAAGTATGTGTTTGACTCTCTTATAGTGAATTCAGAGGCTAGCAACTAAGTGGTTAGTAAGCAAAAATTCCTGTTGCTTAGCTTGATTTGTTACTAAAGATAGATAAAATAGCAACTTTGTTAAGCGATAAGCTAAACTGAGATCGAGGCAATTCTTGTAGCATATCGTTCGATCCCTGAAGGGTTAGATATGGCAGTCTAACATCTTCAGTTAGGTATGTTGCGGCTGATTCAGATTAATTGAAAAGGAGAAACAGGGGAATATTTAACTCAGGTGTGAGAAGCTAGCATCCAAAACAAACACTGCATCTGTCTCTGTTTTCTAAAAACAAAACTAAATCAAAAACTATCGGCTACTCGATCGCAAATATTATTAGCGATCGCAGCAGTGAGTTTCAGTAAGTGTAGGGTGGGCGATGCCCATCTTACTGTAAAAGCTAATTCATAAAAAAAACAGAAAAACTTTATCGAGGGGAAGAGATTTCAGCTCTTCTTGGCGAAAATGTTGTGGTCTAACAAAATTTACACAGCTCCTCCCAACTCTGGGAATGTGTTGTTGGGACGCACATTGCCTTCATTATTAGATGAAGCCTGCGATCGCGCTCCCAATTTCCATGCTTTAAATTGGTGGACGGAACAAGGTTGGCAGTCCTTATCCGAGCGAGCCTTTCGGACTGCGGCTGAAGAAGTAGCACTCGGTTTGTCGAACTTAGGGTTAGAGAAGGGCGATCGCGTTGCCCTCCTGATGCAGAGCGATGTTAACTTTTGCATAGTTGACATGGGCTGCTTGCTAGCTCAACTGATTGACGTACCGATCGATCTCACCCAAACGTTGGAAAATATTGTTTTTATTACGCAACACAGCGAAGCCAAAGGACTAATTGTTTCTAACCTCGACTTACTCGACCACATCATACCTTACTTAAGCAGCACGCCCGATCTACAAATCGCGATCGTCGCCGATGTTCCCCTCGATTGGCAAGGACAATCCAAGCACCCTCAATCGCTCCAAATCTTTTCTCTAGCAGAGATACGGCAGCGAGGACAAGCTCAGATGTCAGATGAGAGGCAACAACAGCTACGCGCATCGCTAACAGCCAACGACTTAGCCACCATCATTTATATCCCTGGAGCCACTGGCAAGCCTCAAGGAGTGATGCTGACTCACGAAAATCTTTCTGCTAATGCCCTAGCAATGTTTAGTGGAATTCCCGATTTAGAACTGGGTGCAAAGGAGGTCGTACTTTCATTTTTACCCTTAACTCATGTTTTTGCCCGTGTCTTTTTCTACGGTCACATGAATTACGGGCATAGCGTTTACTTCACCACTCCTAACCGAGTGATGAAACATCTTAAAGAGGTACAACCAACGATCTTTGCTACCGTGCCTCTGTTGCTGGAAAAAATTTATCAGCGAATTTTAGAAACAGGTAGTCAGACTCCACAACCAGAGACAGCGAAGAGTGTCAAATACGACTTGCTGCCCCGCTTTCGGACTTTCGCCGCGCAGATGTTTCAGAAGAAACAAGAAACTCCCCAGCAAAAATTCCGTTTATCCTCTCTGCGATGGTTGCCTCCAACTCAATTCAAGTTACCGCATTGGCAAGCCTCTCTCACTGCTTGGAAATCGTTACAAACAGAACAAACTCAACGTCTCGTCGATTGGGCGATCGCCCTTGCTCAACAGTACGAACTGGGACGGTCACCGAGCGGCAAATACGACTGGATGCTGAAACTAGCAAATCGGTTAGTGTTTTCTAGATGGCGCTCGGTGTTTGGCGGTCATCTCAAATACGCGATCTGCGGTGGTGCAGCTTTGAAAGCCGAGATTGCTAACCTGTTTGCCGCTGCTAGAGTCACGATTCTACAAGGCTATGGTTTGACAGAGACGAGTTCGGCAGTTGCCTGCAATCGGGGTAGCTTCAACCGAGCTGGAACAGTAGGAGTGCCTTTGCCTGGAATAGAAATCGCGATCGCCTCTGATGGTGAAATTTTAGTCAGGGGACCTTACGTGACGCAAGGCTACTATAAAAACCCCGAAGCTACCCAGCAGGCGATCGACTCTGAGGGTTGGTTTCATACAGGCGACATAGGAGAGTTTACTGCCGATGGTTTTCTGAAAATCGTTGGATTAAAGAAAAGTCACTTCAAGCTTTCAACAGGTAAATACGTCACGCCACAGCCATTAGAACACAAGTTAGAACAATCTCCTCTGGTAGCAAAAGCCGTTGCAGTGGGGGCAGAACGTAAATTCTGTGCGATGCTAATTTTTCCCGATTTCAATAACCTGCGCCAACAAGCTCAACTCTTGGAACTCGACCTACCAGATGCAGAATTATTGAACCATCCTTGTATTCTCGCCCTTTACCAGGCTTTAGTAGATGAAGCTAACTGCCATTTGCCTTACTGGTCTTTAGTTAAACGCTTTCAGCTCATCAACGCTACACTCAGCGTCGAGAACGGAATGCTGACCCCCAGTGGAGAAGTAAAACGCGCCAGGATCGCTGAAATGTTTGCTCAAGAAATTAATACTTTATATGGTCAAGAAGATTCCAAACGACGAGAGACACAGCGTCACGAACAACTCAACCTATGTCCCCCCGTACCCGCTGCGTCTACCTGTCCTGCATATGCTCAATCCTTAAGCCAGGGAGTAGAGAGAATTCGGAATTCGGAATTCGGAATTCGGAATTAATCGATCGCACACTACGCATCACTTCATTACCAATTACCACTGATAACTGATAACTGAGGTTTTAAAATTATGTTTAAGCCGTTCCGAACCGCCGCCGTTCTTGGTGCGGGAGTGATGGGAAGCCAGATTGCCGCTCACCTCGCCAATGCAGGTTTAACCGTACATTTATTAGATCTCGCTGGCAAGGGGAGCAATAAAAACGAATTAGTTGAAACATCATTTAAAAAAGCCCTGAAGCTATCTCCACCTATATTTTTTACAGAAAAGACAGCCCGTCGCGTCATTGTGGGAAATTTTGACGAGCATTTTGACTCAGTTGCCGCTGTCGATTGGGTCATTGAAGCAGTGGTAGAAAATCTAGATATTAAGCAAAAGCTGATGGAACGCCTAGAGAGCGTAATTCGCTCGGATACAATCGTATCCACCAATACGAGCGGTTTACCAATCGACGCGATCGCCCAAGGACGTTCTGAATCCTTTCGTCAAAGGTTTTTGGGAACTCATTTTTTCAATCCGCCCCGCTATCTCAAATTACTCGAAATCATTCCGACAGCTGATACCGATCCGCAAGTACTAGAAAGAATGAAGTGGTTCGGAGAGCTACATTTAGGTAAAGGGGTCGTAGTCGCAAAGGATACTCCTAACTTTATTGCTAACCGAATTGGGATGTATGTCACAATGCTCGGTTTGCAGGCGTTAACGCAGGGATACACGATTGAGGAAATCGATACTCTAACGGGAACAATTGCAGGTAGACCAAAATCAGCCACATTCCGCACGGCGGATTTAGTCGGACTAGATACGTTGATGTATGTCGCCAGCAATCTCTATCCAGCTATTCCCCATGATGAAAGCAGAGAAGTCTTCCGCGTGCCGGAACTATTACGCAAACTCGTAGAGACGGGGACGCTAGGAGCGAAAACGGGTCAAGGCTTTTACAAAAAGCAAGACCGACAAATTCTGTCATTAAATCCAGAAACACTCGCTTACGAACCAGCTAAACCTCTAAATTTGGGTGATATTGAGGCAATTGGTAAGATTCCCGATTTAGGCGATCGCCTGCGGGCATTGTATCGCGATCGCAGTCGTGCGGGTGCTTTCTTCCGCGAGTCTATCCTTAAAACATTAAGTTATGCTGCCTGCCGCATTCCCGAAATTGCCGACAGTCCTACCGACATTGACAAAGCAATGCGATGGGGCTTTGGCTGGGAACTCGGTCCTTTTGAAATTTGGGATGTATTGGGATTTGAAACCGTGCTGGCAGATATGAAAGCTGCGGGAATGACCGTGCCGGAATGGGCAGAAGTCAAAAGTCAAAAGTCAAAAGTCAAAAGTGAAAATTTGATTTTCGACTCCCGACTCCCGCTAATATGGCAAAATCCCGAAGCAGCATTGCTAGACATGGGCGATGGGGTGGTTTTGTATGAGTTTCGCTCGAAGGGTAATACTTTGAGTTTGCAAGTGGTTGACGGTTTGACTGAGGTGTTGGATCTGCTAGAGAACGATTATCGAGGATTGGTCATTGGCAACAGCAGCGCTCATTTCTCAGGTGGGGCAAATCTGGCGGAAATGGCAATGATGGCGCAGTCGGGATTAGGGGCGATCGCCGATCTGATTGTCAAATTTCAAACTCTGCTACAACGAATTCATTACTTCCCCAAACCAATTGTTGCAGCAATTCAGGGGCGCGTGTTGGGTGGTGGCTGCGAGTTAGTCATGGCGTGTCCGCAAGTCGTGGCAGCAGCAGAAACTTATATTGGCTTGGTGGAACTGAGTGTAGGTTTAATTCCTGGGGCTGGTGGCATTATGCGATCGGTGACTTGGGCAGCCGATCGCGCTGCCACAGAAGCACCCCATCACATCCAACCATTCCTGCGGCGAGTGTTTGAAACAATTGGCATGGCGAAAGTCTCCAATAGTGCTGCGGAAGCCCAAGAACTAGGATTTCTACCACCGACAGCCAGAATTTTAATGAATGGCGATCGCCGTTTAGAAGTTGCCAAAGAAGAAGTCTTATGTAGCGATCGCGCAGGTTACGCCTCACCCCCCGAACGCAACGCCATTATGGTGCTAGGTCGTCCGGGGAGAGCAATGTTGGATTATGCTGCCGATACTCTTTACCGAGGCGGCTTCATCAGCGAATACGATCGCTATTTAGCCAACCGTTTAGCCTACGTCATGGCTGGCGGGGAACTTTCCGCACCTGCTTTAGTTGATGAAAACTACTTACTGCAATTAGAACGGGAAGCATTTTTACCCCTACTCAGCCAGCCCAAAACCCAAGAGCGGATTGCTCACACGTTGAAGCATAAAAAGCCGCTACGAAATTGAGGACAAGGGGGACAAGGGGGACAAGGGGGACAAGGGAGATAAGGGGGACAAGGGAGATAAGGGGGACAAGGGAGAATTCAAAATTCACGCATTCACACCCTACACCCTACACCCCACACCCTACACCCCTTCTTCACGCACCACTTTCTTATCAACTACCCATTACCTATTACCCATTACCAACTACCAACTACCAACTACCAACTATGAAAGAAGCCTATATTGTTAGCAGCGTTCGGACTGCGGTGGGAAAAGCGCCACGCGGTACGTTACGCCACGTTCGCCCAGATGACATGGGCGCGGTGGCAGTCAAAGGCGCGATCGCTCGCGTCGAAGGACTTGCACCAGAATATATTGACGATATCATTATCGGCTGTGCGTTTCCAGAAGCGGAACAGGGATTTAATTTGGGACGAGTTATTGCTCAGCGGGCGGGTTTGCCCGATTCAGTGGCAGGTTGTACCGTCAACCGTTTTTGTGCTTCTGGACTCCAGACGATCGCGATGGCAGCTCAAGCGATCGCCACGGGACAAGCAGAAATTATGGTGGCGGGTGGAGCCGAATCGATGAGTTTGATTCCGATGGGGGGACACTATCTAGCTCCCAATCCAGAAGTGTTGGCGGAGACTCCACAAGCCTACTGTACGATGGGGATTACGGCTGAGAACGTAGCCCAGCAGTACGGAGTTTCTCGCCAGGAACAAGATGTTTTTGCGCTGCGATCGCATCAGAAAGCTTTAGTTGCAATTAGGCAAGGTCGTTTTGCTGAAGAAATTATCCCGCTTCCGGTGCGCGAAACTCTCTATATTGATGGCAAGCCGCAGGTTGTGGAGCAAGTTTTTCAGCTTGATGAAGGTCCTCGCGCCGATACCAGTCTGGAAGCATTGGCGCGGTTGCAACCTGTTTTTCGCCAAGGTGGAGCGGTTACAGCTGGGAACTCATCCCAAACTTCGGATGGAGCAGCAGCGACGGTGTTAATGAGTCAGCGCTGGGTCAACAAACTCGGTGTAAAACCTCTAGGACGGATGTTAGGGTTTGCAGTCGCCGGAGTTCCCCCAGAAATTATGGGGATTGGACCAGTTGAGGCTGTACCAAAGGTGCTGAAGCAAGTGGGTTTAAGCTTGGAAGATATCGGGTTAATCGAGTTGAATGAAGCCTTTGCCGCGCAAAGCTTAGCAGTAATTAGCAAGCTCGGTTTGAATGAGGAGATTGTCAATGTCAACGGCGGCGCGATCGCCCTCGGTCATCCTCTAGGTTGCACGGGTGCGAAGCTGACAGCCACCCTGCTGCACGAAATGAAACGGCGTAACATTCGTTACGGTCTGGTGACGATGTGCGTTGGTGGTGGGATGGGAGCAGCGGCAGTGTTTGAGAATTTGGCAACCTCCTAAATCTGGACGACCTGAGAGGTCAGATTCTTCAACCCACTTTTAATTACGAATTACGAATTACGAATTATGATGATGAACCTGCTCGATCCAGTCTTTGTCATTCCCGCGCTAATTTTCCTATTTTTAGCACTGGGTTACATTGGCGTTCCTTTGTGGCTGTGGTCGCTGTATTTTGTCCTGGTACTATCAGCGTGGAATCCGCCAATTTGGGTGTGGTCGCTGTTTGGTGTGGTGGCAGCAATCTTAAATTTACCCATATTACGGCGATCGCTTGTCACATCTTTGATCGTTTCCGCCATTAAAGCTTTCAATCTCTTACCAAACATCTCTGCAACTGAACAAGCAGCGATCGAGGCAGGAACTGTTTGGGTAGATGGTGAGTTCTTTTCCGGTCAACCCAATTTTCGCAGAATTAACAGCGAACCCTATCCTCAAGTCACGCCAGAACTCCAAGCATTTCTTGACGGACCAGTAGAACAAGTTTGCCGCATGGTCAGCGATTGGGAAATTTACCGTCGCAAAGACTTACCACCGGAAGTCTGGGCATATCTCAGACACGAAGGCTTCTTCGGCATGATGATTCCCAAAGAGTATGGCGGTTTGGGCTTTTCTAACTTTGCCTACAGCGCCGTGATGATGAAGTTGGCATCGCGATCGTTCACCCACACGGCGACAGTGGGAGTGACGAACTCCCTCGGACCCGCTAAGCTATTGCTGCGATATGGTACTCCAGCTCAGAAAGACTATTATCTGCCCCGACTAGCCAAGGGAGATGAAATTCCCTGTTTTGCCCTGACCGAACCCCAGGCTGGCTCAGATGCGGGTAGCATTACTTCTGAAGGGGTCGTGTTTCCAGCTGAAGATGGAAAACTATATCTGCGCTTGAATTTCCGCAAACGCTACATTACCCTGGGCGCGATCGCCACTTTAATCGGTCTGGCGTTTCGCCTTCGCGATCCAGAAAATTTGCTGGGAAAAGGAGAGGATGTAGGCATTACTTGCGCTTTAATTCCGGCGGATACGCCTGGTGTGGTTTTAGGACGGCGACACGATCCGATGGGAGTTCCGTTTTACAATTCTCCGGTTGAAGGGCATGATGTCATCATCTCCATCGACCAAGTTATCGGTGGTGTAGAACAGGTGGGTCAGGGTTGGAAAATGTTGATGCAGAGCCTGGCTGCGGGTCGGGGCATCAGCTTTCCTGCTACCTGTACCGGAGTTGCCAAACTCGTAGCGCGAGTGACGGGCGCTCACGCAACAGTGCGACAGCAGTTTGGTTTGCCAATCGGTCGGTTTGAAGGAATTGAGGAACCCCTAGCTCGGATTGGGGGACTGACATATTTGATGGATGCCGCTCGGGCTTATACTTGTGGCGCAGTCGATCGCGGCGAGCAACCTGCTGTCATTTCGGCGATCGCTAAGTACAACCTGACGGAACTCTCGCGTCAAATTATCAATGACGGGATGGATATTCTCGGTGGTTCTGGTATCTGTCGCGGTCCCAGAAACCTACTCGCAAATATCTACATTGCTACTCCGATCTCGATTACGGTTGAAGGCGCGAATATCCTCACTCGCACGATGATGATCTTCGGTCAAGGAGCGATCCGCTGTCATCCCTACGTATTTGCAGAAGTTATTGCCCTCAAACAGTCGGATGTCTCGGCTTTCGATCGCGCCTTTTGGCATCACGTTGGTTTCATGATGCGTAATGGTTGCCGTGCCTTACTGCTGAGTCTGTCTCGTGGCTATCTCGCCCGTCCGCCTGTAACTGGAGCTACTGCTAAATACTACCGCAAACTCGAATGGGCAGCCGCGACTTTTGCTTGGCTGACCGATTTAGTTCTCTTCTGTTTTGGTGGCACGTTAAAGCGGCGAGAAAAACTAACTGGACGATTTGCTGATATTCTTTCTTGGATGTATTTGGCAACAGCTACTCTGCGCCGATTTGAGGCAGAAGGTTGCAAGGAAGATTTACCCTTTATCCGCTGGGCAGTAGAATATGCCTTAGCTCAAATTCAGCTTGGATTTGAGGGAATTTTCAGTAACCTACCCATACCAATTCTCGGTAGTTTATTCCGAAAACCTGTGATTTGGTGGTGGCGGCTCAATGCGATCGGTTCTTTACCATCTGACCGACTTGGCAGTGAAATTGCTCGTAACCTTCAAACACCAGGACAGCAACGCGATCGCCTCACCGCAGGTATTTATGTTCCTGTAGATCCAAATGAAGCCTTGGGACGCTTGGAAAATGCTTTTCTCCTGTCATCCCAAGCCGAACCAGTATTCAAAACTATCAAAGCTGCCAGTCGTGAAGGTCAGCTGCCGTCAGGAAAACCGGAGCAGCTAGTTACAGCAGCACGTGAGGCTGAGATAATTACTCTAGAAGAGGCTGAGCTAATTCGTGCGGCAGAAATTGCTCGTAATGAAGCAATTCAAGTAGATACATTTACACTTTTGGAATACCAACAAGGAGTAGAGGATCGACAAGAACAACTGAAATTGATGGATCGAGCGGCTTTGTTGCCTAAATAGCTGGAGGCAAAGGGGAAAAACAAAATCTACTGTTTCGGTCGATCTAGTTTTAGAGCAGGTAGAACGCGATCTGAAGTTATGAAACCATCGCCAATGGAGCAATTGTCGCATCAACTTTTGTTTCCCAAAGCCGTCTCATCAGCTTACCCTCATACCTATGTTCGCGCAAACGTTTGTTATAGCTTTCTAATACGATGGTTTCTTCATATTTCCCAACCGACATAACTAGTCGATTGGGATCTCGCATTTGATAACTAAATATACTAGGCGCGCTATTGTGGGAGATACTTTTATCTGTAAATACAACATTGGGATGCTTGGTATCGACACACCAAGACATATAGTCTGAGTCTAGTTTTTTACGATATTCCCAACTCATTTTAATTCCAAATTCAACTCGTTCTAGAGCGTGAATTTGGGCGATCGCCGATATTTCTGACTCATTCAACCAATCTACATTTAGCGTTAGTAACGGAGAAACCCAAATCCCCGTAGAACGCAACCAATAATCGTATAGCTGATAATGGAACGGCATAGTTGCATAAATTTCCTATGGAAAATCAACGCGATATACCGATCTCTACCAGCCGCGATCGCGGTTTTACGGATTATTTTAAAAATTTCCTTGACAAAATACTCGACTCATGCGTCTGCGTGTGTTCCTTGGCAGGGATTGTAAGGGCGGGTTTTACCTGATAGCTATTCCTGTCAGAAAAATCTGTTGTCTAAACCCGCCCCTACTAATATTTGTGATTGGATGCTAAGAACAAAAGATCGATAATTTCGCCAAAACCCAAGCCAAAACCGGCTACAACTGCTAAAAATAAAAAAGTATTGAATCGACTAAAACCAGCAAATCGCATTTCTACATTTGCCAAGAATGTGATAGCTAAAGGCATGACAATAATCGGAATTAAAATCGATCGCGCCGCAGCCAAAGCAATCAACACGCACACCAAAAGCATTGCTACAATCAATAGAAATCCTTGGGAAGCAAATTTCATAATTTGCTCTAAAGCAGCAATACTCTTCCAAGATAAAGCTAATCCTACAGCTGCTATGCAGGCTCCAACAAACCAAAAGATATGGTAGGCAGAGAGATACCATCCCAATAGTGCGTATGCTAGCCAGAGGGCAACAACAGGTAGCAGAGGGATTCTATTTAGAAGTCCTGCGTTCATAATAGAGTCTTAAGGCGATCGGGAACAGGTATAAAAGTGGTAGATAGCATGGAACTACCTGCATTTTAACTAAGCATCTGCAAACCCGCTTCCTACTGTAAGAAGAGTTAATTTATTGTGGTGAGTGGCTAGTGGCTAGTGGCTGAATTCTTCATCTAGTCACCAGTCACTAGTCACTGACAACTAATAACTGTTCACTAATTTCTCTGTTTGAGTGCGATGAGTAACTCCATTTGACTCGTGGTTTTGTCGGGGTTGCTGGCGGTGATGCCGATGCCGCGAATAGAGTTGATAATGGCAGTAGCTTCTGGATCGATCGCAGTGCTTAAGGGTTTACTAGCAAGTAACGACATGGTTTTATCCATATCCAAGTAGAAGTAACCTGCATTAGGTTGTATTAAAGAACCAGTTGCAGCTTTGAAAACTTCGCTACTGTCAAGAGACTTACCAGAAGGCTTGGCGATCGCCTCTACAATCGGTTCGCCTACAGCGATAAACATTGTATCTCGGTCTAACCAGCCGTGACCGACAATCGCACCTTGGGCGGGAACTTGCCATTCAGTAATGCTTTTACCATTAATATCTCTGGGAACGACAGCTAAAAAGTTACTTTTAGCGATCGCATCCAGTTTACCGAGAGTCGATTCAGCCGTAGCGCGATCGCTGGTTTGAAACATGAATGCGCCGCCAAATCCCAACGAAGCTAACACACCCTGGCTAGATGGAATTGCACCAATGGCGAATTCTCCGTCCATCCAGCCAAAAACTTCTCGGTCTAGATCGAGATTGTAACTTACTTTGAACGATCGCCTTGCAGAGTCCAATCCTTGCTTGACTTCCGGTAAATCTCTAGTTCGATCGACAAACGCCGCCCAAGTACGACTAATTCCCGCACCAGTCAATAAAGCCAGCGTATCGACGGGAAATCGAGTGACAATCTTTCCTGGAGAGTTTTGGTATTGTATGTTGATGGTATCAGGGTTTAGCTGCGCGATCGCTTTCATCCTAAGTCCCATGTCATCCACGCCCACACCTGCAACTACGGCTTTGACCGATTGCAACTGTGCTAAAGTCTGTGGAGGTAATCCAGCCGGATTAGTAGCCGTTAATTGTTGAACTGCACCTGCATAATCGGGTAAATAGATTTGCGCGATCGGGTTTTTGAGTTGTAAGCTTTGGGCAAAAGTGCTGTCTATACCTGCTTTGGTAGCAAAAGAGGGTTCTCCTTTATAAGTATCGATCGCTTGTTCTACTGCTTGTTTGGCTGGAGCGAGAATGACACGACTATCAAGGATGCTACTGTAGATTGGTTCGCCTTGACTTGTTGATTCAGTAATTTTTTGTCCTTTGTAATCGAATTCTTTACTCGTAACTGTTTTATCGGCTTTTAGTTTCTTGCTAAAGTTCCAGGCACTCAACCCATTTTTAATTCCTAGTACCAGTAAAATATTCGATTGAGACGAGAATGGTTTTGCTTGTACTTGTTTAGCAGAACTAGGTGGTAGCACGGCAATTGTGACGCTACCCAACCAGGGTTTTATATCTTGTTCGTAATTAATCTTAGATTTTGCGAATACTTGGCGATCGAAGTCTTGCAGGCTTTTTTTAACTAATTTTTCGGCTTCAGGAGTGCCAAATCGCTGTAGCTGTGCCAAAGCACTAGGATCTGTCGAAATAAAAGCTGCCATCAATGCATCATCTGGTACGACTTTAGCACTTGCCAAAGGACTCGTTCCACTACCAAAGTTTCCTTTAAAATACCAATAAGCTGCTGCACCTCCTGCTACAATCCCGATAGCTACAACAGCAGGGAGCAAATTTGATTTTTTCGTCGGCATTTTAATTATCCTTGCGATCGCCTCTGCTCAAATTCTTGTCAATCACCTATACAAATGTCATTGTGGTAATTTCGGATAAATATTAGGAAGTAGGGAGTTGTAGGGGCAGGTTTAGCGAGCCTAGCTACAATAGAACAAAATATTCAGCAGTTAAACCTGCCCGTACAGGAGTAGGGAAAATACTAATGACAACTCGTATGAATGAATACAAGCAGCAAATTATTACAGATTTTAATTCTAGAACTAATTATGACAACGAGTTTCGCCATCGTTTTGCCAAACCTTTAATAGAATTAGCTCAACTCAAGCCAGGGCAAAGAGTTTTGGATGTGGCGACTGGTACGGGAATCGTGGCGATCGCGGCAGCAAAAATCGTAGGAGATGCAGGTTATGTATTGGGAGTAGATATTTCCACGGGAATGCTAGCACAAGCACGGCACAAAGTTGAGTTAGAAAAATTACAAAATATTGAATTGATTGAAGCGGACGCGGACGATTTACATTTTGATGATAATAGCTTTGATGTGATTTTTTGTTCCGCTGCGATCGCCTATCTCACACATGTTTTTTCTTCCCTGCGTCAGTGGTATCGTTTTTTAAACACAAGTGGAATAGTAGCTTTTTCCTGTTTTGCTGAAACAGCTCATACTGCATCTATTTTATTTAGAGAGAAAGCACAACAATTTGGAATTACAATTAACAATCCCAACGAACTACTAGGTACTCCTGAAAAGTGCCAAGCTTTACTTCAACAGACTGGTTTTCAAAATATTGAAGTTGTAACTCAACAATTCGGTTTCTACTTCAAAGATGCAGAAACAGCATGGAACGCACATGCTAATAATGTTTACGGCTACCAGGTGTATCAACTATCACCAGACAAATTAGCGCAGCTTAAAGCAGAATACATGGCAGAGATCCATGCCTTGTCAACGGAGCAAGGATTTGGGCATGATGTTAATAGCTTGTTTGTTTTTGCTCGTAAAAGTTGAGTTTGAGATTTTTCATGATTAGTAACAGTGATAATACAATTAAACTCGATCAATTTTTAAAATTAATTGGCATAGCAGCAACAGGCGGACAAGCCAAACTAATAATTCAGGGAGGTGAGGTTCTCGTTAATGGCATACTGGAGACTAGACGCGGACGCAAGTTAAGATCGGGTGACAGCGTAACCGTAGCAGAACAAACTTTTGATGTAAATTTAGACGAGATTTAAGTTTTAATTAAAGTTAGGCGATCGCATTAAGACACCAACCGCAATCCCCGCGCCAAATCTTTGCACAACTGCGTTGGTTTACTCAAGTCTGGCTTAATCAAACAGTCATCCGCAGCAAAATCATAGTCTGCTACCTCCAACTTTAACGCCCACTTGGTTAATGGCAATTTTCCCCATGTCTCTACAAACTCTACAACGCCTTTGGGTCTTTTAGAGCGTTCTACATTTTGCAAAGCACAGGCAATACTCAGTTGATTAAATCCCCTAATTAAAGGATCGGGATAGGGAAATGGATCTTTTTCTCCTGCTTTGATGCGTCCAAAATACTCCAGCACACCTGAAGCTAATAGAGAAAGTATTTCTGAGTGATTTAACTTAGTCGGATCGTAGCTCATGGGTTTGATAGACCAAATGGGTCGCCCCATATCAAACCAGAGAGCGTGACTTTGCGTAACTTTGAATGTGCCACTATTTAGAGTGGACGCGAGTGAGAATTCGCAATCCACAATTTGCAATTAAACACAGACCAATTACCAATTACCCATTACCACTCTTAAGTGATAACTGATTTATAAAATCCCGACTGCGTGCAATAGCCCTTTGCCAGTGATTAGCTCGATAATCAGAGCGATAAAGCCGAGCATGGCAATTCTACCATTCCAAATTTCTGCCGAGGTCGTCATGCCCCACTGCCAGCGCTCTTGAGGGTACATTTTGACCCGCTTTTTCATTTGCGACACTTGAGACAGTTTAACGCTGGGAGAATTTAAGGCTTCGATGGTTAAATCTGCCATCCCATCAATAAACTGAGTGTGAGTGTTAAGCGCTGGGACGCGACGAAAGTTATGTATGCCTACTGACTCTGCAACTTCTCTATACTCCATGTCAATTTCTTGCAGAGTTTCTATGTGTTCGGAGACAAAACTGATCGGTACGACAACCATATCTTGCACCCCTTGCTGACCCAATTCTTGAATCGCATCTTCTGTATATGGTTGCAGCCATTCTACAGGACCAACACGACTTTGATAAGCTAAGGTGTATGAATTGGGGCGGTTGAGGGTCTGCATTATCAGCGCCGTACATTCCTCAATTTCTTGCTGATAGGGGTCGCCTGCTTCCTCAACATAACTTTTTGGCACGCCGTGAGCGCTAAAGAAGACATGCACTGCATCAGGGTTGGAAAACCCATCTAACTCTTGAGCAATTAACTGCGCCATTGCTTGCAGATAGCCTGGTTGCTTGTACCAAGAGGGAATGACTGTATATTCAATGCTGTTTAATTTTGGGTCTTCTAACCACATTTGTTGCAGCAAGCGGAAGCTAGAACCACTGGTGCTGATGGAAAACTGCGGGTAGAGTGGTAAAATCACCAAACGGTCAATGCCATCGCGTTTGATGCGGGCGATCGCTTCTTCGGTGAATGGATGCCAGTAACGCATCCCAATATACATTTGAGTTGGTTGCCCTTTTTCTTCTAGTCGTGCTTGTAGCGCTTGTGCTTGGGCTTCAGTGATGCGTCGTAAGGGGGAACTACCACCTATCTGTTTATAGTTTTCTTGCGATCGCTTCGTGCGTACGGTTGAAATCCACCATGCCAGGGGTTTTTGCAGCCAGGGAAACGGCAGGCGAATGATTTCCGGGTCGGCAAACAAGTTAAATAGAAACGGTCTGACATCCTCTAGTCGATCCGGTCCACCTAGATTAAGTAATAGTACTCCCACTCGACCCATAGCAGTTTTGTTACCCCAATTTCTTCAGCTTTGTTACTGATTTTAACAATACATCTTTTAACAATACATCTTTATTCGGAATATCGGTCAACAAATATTTATGAGGATTGAAACATGGCAACAATATTACGAGAATGGAGCTATCGTTATCAATGGTTTTACGATACAGTTTCTCGACTAGCGGCGTTGAGCGTCGGCGGAGAGGGAAAGTTTCGCCAATTAGCTTTGCAAAACTTAACAATTCAGCCCAATACTCAAGTTTTGGATCTTTGTTGCGGCAGCGGTCAAGCAACTGAGGTATTGGTGAAATATTCTCAAGAGGTGACGGGATTAGATGCGTCTCCTTTATCTTTGAAACGAGCGCAACACAATGTACCGCAAGCCAAATATGTAGAGGCTTTTGCCCAAAAGATGCCTTTTAGCGATCGCAGTTTCGATCTAGTTCATAGCAGCATGGCAATGCATGAAATGACAGCGGAGGAATTGCGGCAGATTTTGAGCGAAGTTCATCGCGTCCTCAAGCCAGGAGGCATTTTCACTTTGGTTGATTTTCACCCACCGACGAATTGGTTATTCGTACCTGGAATCTATCTCTTTCTGTTTTTATTTGAAACAGAAACAGCTTGGCAGTTGTTACGCGGGGATTTAGTTGAGTTGTTGGAAGAAGCGGGGTTCGAGTTGCAAAATCGCGTTCTCCATGCAGGCGGAAGCTTGCAAGCGATCCAAGCGATCGCGCGAGCCAACTAATGCACTATTACCAATTACCCATTACCAATTACCATAAAATCTGAGGGTTGCATGATGAAGCATGATGAACACAACGGGTAAAGTTTACCTGGTCGGTGCGGGACCAGGAAGTATTGATTATCTAACTGTTAGGGCGCTGCAACTGTTGAGCCAAGCAGAAGTATTGATCTACGATGCTTTAGTCGATCCGCAATTGTTAGAACTAGTGCCGTCAAATTGTCTCAAACTCGATGTCGGTAAGCGCGGCGGACAATCTAGCACCCCTCAAGCAGAAATCGATCGCTTATTAGTCGAGTATTGCCAAACAGGACAGCAAATCGTTCGGCTCAAAAGCGGCGATCCGTTCATTTTTGGACGAGCCGCAGCAGAAATTGAGGCATTAGTTACCGCAGGCTGCCCATTTGAGGTTATACCTGGAATTTCTTCAGCCTTAGCCGCACCCACCCTAGCAGGAATTCCCCTCACCGATCCGGTGATGAGTCGTTGTTTTGCCATAACAACTGCCCACGAACCGGAACTCGTCAACTGGGAAGGTTTAGCATCAATCGGAACCCTGGTGTTTCTGATGGGAGGACAGCAGTTATCAGAAATAGTCAAACAATTAGTCAGACATGGGCGATCGCCCCACACGCCAATTGCGATCGTGCGTTGGGCGGGAACCGCAAAACAGCAAGTTTGGACTGCCACCCTCGAAACAGTTGTAGCTCAAACCGATGGCTTAAACCTTTCTCCTGCTGCGATCGTGGTTGGTGAAGTCGTTGGCTGGCGCGAGTATTTACAACCGCAGGAGAAGAGACAAGGGGGACAAGGGGGACAAGGGGGACAAGGGGGACAAGGGAGACAAGGGGGACAAGGGGGACAAGGGAGACAAGGGGGACAAGGGGGACAAGGGAGACAAGGGGGACAAGGGGGACAAGGGAGACAAGGGGGACAAGGAAGTTATTCTAGTCACCAGCCACTAGCCACTAGCCACTCTCCCCACGCACCACTTTCTAATAAAACTATCCTCGTCACCCGATCGCTAGGACAATCGAGTCAATTTTGCGATCGCCTTGTAGAAATGGGTGCGACAGCTATTGAGATGCCAGCATTAGAGATTGGTGCGCCTTCGAGTTGGATGGGGTTAGATAATGCGATCGCGCAGTTATCGGATTTCGATTGGTTAGTTTTGACTTCTACAAATGGAGTAGATTATTTTTTTGAACGCCTGCTAGCTAAAGGTAAAGATACGCGGGCGCTAGCTGGGGTAAAAATTGCTGTAGTAGGACAAAAAACTGCTCAGAGTCTTCAACAAAGATATTTACAACCAGATTTCATTCCTCCCGATTTTGTTGCCGATTCTTTAGTAGAAAACTTTCCTGAATCTTTAGCAGGTAAAAAAGTTTTATTTCCCAGAGTTGAAACTGGAGGACGAGAAGTCTTAGTCAAACAATTTACTGCCAAAGGTGCAGATGTGTTAGAAGTCGCAGCTTATGAATCTCGTTGTCCGCAGTCAATTGCGCCTGAAGCATTAGAGGCGTTACAGAGTCATAAAGTGGATATTATTACTTTTGCTAGTTCTAAAACAGTCAGAAATTTCTGCCAACTCATAGCACCATATAACAACATTAATTTAGATGGAATTTGTATAGCCTCCATTGGTCCCCAAACCTCTAAAGACTGTATTTCTCTCCTCGGTAGAGTTGATATAGAAGCAGAGGAATATACTTTGGATGGTTTGTTACAAGCAATTATCAGTTAGCAGCGATCGACAACCAACAACTAACAACTAGTGACTGATTACCAATTACCAATTACCAATTACCAAAAAAGAATTATCGGTCTTACTGGTGGGATTAGCACTGGTAAAAGTACTGTTTCTCAATACTTAGCACATGAATATCATTTACCAGTTCTTGATGCAGATATTTATGCGCGAGAAGCAGTGCAACTTGGTTCGCCAATTTTAAATGCGATCGCCCAGCGTTACGGCAAAAACATTTTGCAGGCTGATGGGACGCTGGATCGCCAACAACTAGCGCGAATTATCTTTAACAATTCTACAGAAAAGCAGTGGTTAGAAAGACAAATTCATCCTTACGTGCGCGATCGCTTTGAGCAAGAAATCTATCAATTATCCGTTCCTATAGTTGTATTAGTTATCCCTTTGCTATTTGAAGCAGAAATGACAGATTTAGTTACAGAAATCTGGGTTGTTGCCTGTTCGCCGCAACAGCAAATAGCTCGACTAATGCAGCGAGATAATCTAACTTTGGAACAAGCACAGGCGCGAATTAACAGTCAAATGCCACTATCAGAAAAATGCAAGCGTGCTGATGTTGTCTTGGATAATTCTTCTAGTCAGGAAGAGTTAAAACAGCAGGTAGATTCAGCTATTTGTCCCTGAAAAAGTTATTGTTTAAGCAGAGGATTGAGGCTGCTTAAAGCTGCTTTTCAATCGCATCACACGCAACAATCACTCCATTTTCTACTTGAAGAATCCGTCCAATTTCTATTGCTTTGGTTGTGTATGTAGGATTTTCTAACAACTCACACAATTCTTTATTTGTACGAATTAGATCTTATCGCCATGTAAAGACCTGTCAACATATATCCCAATATCAACCCTTTTGCTATTGCCACGAAGCTTGTCGAAAATATCCCTGGATCGCCTGTAGTTGTCCTATAGTACTCAAATTGTCCTAAAAAACTTAGAAAAAGAGCGCCCGATACAAATCCCCAAGCTGCAATCAAAAATGAAATTGAATTATTTATCTTTTTCTTGACCAAATAAACAGCTATCCAAAGAGTAGCTCCCAGAATGTAATCATCAAACCAACTCAGAAACCTAGTCAAATCAAATATTTGATTCGATCTTCTTACAGTTTCAGCAAGCGGCAAAAATAACCCCATAATCGTTGCCATTCTCACAGATATCTTTAAAGGTTTATTTTCCATTCACGAGTTTGCCTCTCAGTCTGCATCAGTTGCGGCGATCTTAACGATCCCTCCCGTACTAACAGTCTCCAAACTTCTCTTCAGATTTGTGGTGTTACTCTGCTTACGCTGTCACCATCTCCGATTCAGGATCGGGAGACGCGGGATTGAAATGCAGTACCATAATTTGCTCTGGTCGTAAACCACAAGATTCGTAAGTACGTCCGTTGCGATCGCTAAACTCGACTTCATACGCACTACCACCAGCTAGGATTTCAACCACTGTACCAACCTGTCCACGCCACAAGTTAAGTTCGGGCAAATCGACTATCAATGCTACTACATCGAGCAACTTGACTTCACTTATCGCCATCTTACATCGCCTCTAGTATTACAGAGGATAACAAGTCGTTAGCTTTGGAATATCGGAATCATGTTCGACGATCCAACCACTACGAATCGTTGCACTTCTATTTTGCCATTCGACTGACAAATCAAGAGTATAGCGTTGTCCAAATCCGTCGCATCTTCCCAATTGCGCTTCATAAGTTTTGACAACTTCAAGTAGTATTTGCCTTAAATCTTCCGCATCATCAATAGTTATGCCAAGTATTGATGAAAACAGACGAGCTTTATGTTTTCCGTTTTCATGGTTTGAGTTTAGGCAATAATCTCGTAATTTACCAATATCGACGACTGCGTTTTCCGCATTCGGAATTATCATTACATTGCAATGCTCTAGTCAACTCTTTGGCTGACGATTCCCCTTACTCCCCACTCCTCAAGAATGAAACGGGACAGTAATTAGGGGTAGGAATGCCAATAACAACCACAACCAAGACCAATTAAATTGCGGTTGGGTAGAAGGCGCTGATGGTTCCAATAAAGCATTGATGCGTTCGCTCAAGCGCTCTGCTTGACTAGCAGCGCTGAAGGCAGCGCAAAAACTCGTCATTGGCACGATCGCAGAACGCACGACTAATAACAAAGATTCTGCTAAAGTCAGCGGATCGACTTGCTGCGCCGCCCGATTATCTGCCCGCAATTCCCGCAACAGTAACAATTCTTCCCATAAAGCTTCTGTCTGAGGCAACCATCCAGTACAAGTCCGTATCCAACCCAGCCAGAAAAACCAGAAAGTATCTCGGTAGTGGTAATGTGCTTGTTCGTGGGCAATGACAGCGGCTAACTGTTCTGGGGTAAGGACGTATAGCAATCCCTGGCTGACAACTAATTCCGGTCGCCAGAAGCCAACTAAGGCACTGAACAAAATGGGAGTTGCTAAAATCCGACAAGATGCTCCCTCTACTTGCTCTTGGGGATAAGTACGAGTCTGACTCACAGCCCGCCAGCCTTGCCATGCCAGTTTAACTCCCAACGCGATCGCCACTATAAAACCGATTACCGTCAGTCCGTAGCTATACCAACCTACAGACAAACCCAGCATCTTGCCTTGGGTTCCCATGCATAATACCGAGATTCCGGCGATCGCTAACATTAACGGAGGAAACAGAAAAAACCACAGCGTTTGTTTCCAGCGCTGCTGCCAATCACCTGAAGCTGACGACCAATTCTGTCGCACGTTCCAAGCTACTGCCAGTGCAGCCAAAATCATGATGGTATGCATTACTTCTCCTCCCGTTGTTGGCGTGCAGCTTGAATGCGTTTAGCGATCGCATCGAGCTGTTCTAAGCTGGTGCGATCGAGACTATCAGCAAAGGCAGCTACAACATCAGGGTTGCCAACCGCCAGAAAGCGATGTAGCTTTTCATGCGCCTCTATAACTTGCGCTTGTTCCTTCGTTACCAACGGTCGCCAATAAAAAACCCGTTCTTGTTTATCGCAAGCTAACCAGCCTTTTTCCGTCAGGCGGCGCAGTACCGTGGTGACAGAAGTATAGGCTAACTCTCGATCGGGATCGGCAAGAATGCGATCGTGTACGTCTTTGACAGTCACGCGATCGAGTTCCCAGACGATATTCAGAATCTCTGTCTCTAATGGACCAAGGGAAAGCTGTTTGGGACGGTAATTGGGCAGCGGAGACATAAGCTAAGTCAAAAGTCAAAAGGTAAAAGTCAAAAATTACTGATAACTGATAACTGACAACTGGTTACTGCTTTCCAGGTTACACCGTCAGAGTTATCTCTCGCGACATTTTTTGTGAAAGTTTGACTTTGTGAAAGTTTGACATCTTGTCTTTTGACTGCCATTCAGAATGCAATCTAAGCTAGGTGTTCGATTCCAGCCTGCTCTTATACGAAAGGTTAAAAAGTCCTTGATTCTGGGGTGGAAGACCTCCACCCTTTTTCGACATCCTAGTTTGATGTCTTAGCTGGATTAATCTGTCGAGCCTATTTGCGAAAGAAGGAGATTGAAAGAATGCGAACGATCGCGTTAGCTTTGCTATTGGCTGTTGCTATTTGGACTCTAACTTTTCCCAATGCAGCCTTAGCAGCAGACATAGCCAACGGAGCCAAAGTGTTTAATAGCAACTGTGCTGCTTGTCATATGGGAGGAAAAAATGTGGTGATGGCGACAAAAACACTACAGAAAGATGCTTTAGAAAAATATAGTATGAATTCTCTAGAAGCAATTATCAACCAAGTCACAAATGGTAAAAATGCTATGCCTGCCTTCAAAGGAAAATTAAATGTCCAGCAGATTGAGGATGTCGCCTCTTACGTGCTGGACAAATCCGAAAAAGGATGGAGCTGAAGTCAGTTGTCAGTTATCAGTTGTCAGTTATCAGGGTGTGGGGAATTGGTAGTTGGTAATGGGTAATTAGTGGTTGTTGGTTGTTGGTTGTTGGTTGACCGCTCCCTTGTCCCCCTTGTCTCCCTTGTCCCTCTGCTCCCTGTGCTCCCTGCTTCCTCTGCCCCCCTGCTCTCCCCTCACTAGTAGCTATGTATCGAGTTATTCTCATCTGCTGCGTGACATTTGCAGTTTTGCTGTTTCCTTTAAACGCTCAGGCTCAGCCAGCAGCGAATACTTTGGAGATGCACGACCATCAACCTAAATCTCGATCGGTAGAAGACTTATTTAAACAAGGGGTATATCAAACGTTAGTAGGAAAATATCGAGCCGCGATCGCAGATTTTTCTCAGGTTATTTTGCTCCAACCCAACAATGCTACGGCATACGCTAATCGCGGTTTAGCACGGGCTGCTAAGGGCGATCGCCAAGATGCATTAAAGGATTTCGATCGCGCTTTATCACTGAATCCAGATTCGGCGATCGCCTATTACAACCGAGGTTTTACGCTTTCCAAGCTCGAAGACTATCACGGTGCGATCGCTGATTTTGACCGTGCTATTCGCATCGATCCTGAAGATCCAAGTGCTTATCATTGTCGGTGTCTCGTGCGTTATAAATTGGGTGATATGGTAGGTGTAGCGGAAGATTTACGCACGGTTGCTCAAATATATTTGCAACACGGTAAACTCGATGCTTATACCAATTTGCTTGCAGAACTCAAATCTCTGCATGAACTAAGTCACCCGAAAAGGGAGCGATCGAGCGCACGAGCAGTTATCAGTTATCGTAGGGGCGGGTTTAGTCAATAGATTAACTATTAAAACAGTAGCTCGGGAGTCAAAACCCGCCCGTACAGAAGTCGGTTATCAGTGACCATTTAATTCCGAATTCCGAATTCCGAATTCCGAATTCTTCCTATAAGGGAGAAGCATCAATGTAGATGCGCATTTCGCGAACGAGATCGTCTTCCATGCGAAACACGATCGCGCATGGTATTGCGATCGCTTTACAACGATCGCACATATGAGTTGTTTCCATTTGGCAAATTACAGCATCGTCAATTTCCCAAATTTCATTGATTTCAAAAGAAGTTCGGGCGCTCCGACTGAGCTGACTTGCTTCGATTACGGATGCGATCGCGGCTTTCCCAACCGCAGGTGGATGATTGCCAAATCGACATAGGGCATCTTCAGTAAAATAAGTCATGGCACTCTCTACATCCATTGCCTCGAACAACCCGATCAAACTCCTAATAATCTCTGTTTGGGTAATAGCAGCCATACTGGATCGCAATTCCATCTGAAATTAATCGAAAAGATGAAGGCTTAAGGCTAAAAGCTACAATCCTAACGCCGATCTGGTTTAGCTTGATTTCATCCTTAATTTCAAATTAAATGAAGCCCTGATTTTTTACAGCCTGAAAAAGTCAGAAGTTATCCGCACCATCTTGATTGTCTCAATCGAGAAGTCATGAATCGTCTGAAAAAGTCAGATCTACGTAGTGCGTGAGGAGAATTCGGAATTCGGAATTCGGAATTCGGAATTAAATGGTCGCTGATAACTGATAACTTTGTAGAGACGTTACATGTAACGTCTTTACACTGATAACTGCTCCCTACTCCCTATTCACTGATAACTGATTCAGAAAAGCTCAAATAATTAAAAAAATCTTAAACTATATAGAATTTTGAACTTTTAAGTATATAGGGGATTTGCGACTGATTTCTAGTGTAACTTAATAGAGAAACACAAAAAAATAAATACAAACTAGCGAAAAAAAACAAACATAGCCTAGAACAGTCAAAATCATCAAAGAACAAATTTTTATTAAAAAATGAACGTTGACGAAGCACTAGTAATTCTAGATGCATTTCTCGATCGGGGACTCAACGACATTCAGGAACTAGTCTTTCGCAAAGCCTGGGAAGGTCAGACTTATCCCGAAATCGCCGAAAGCTCTGACTACGATGCTAATTACATTAAAGATGTAGGTTCTAAACTATGGAAGTTACTTTCTAAAGCTCTCTCAGAAGAAGTCACGAAAAGTAACTTTCGTGCCGTCTTGCGGCGACGAGCTTCCGAACTTGGGAGCAGGGAGAATTCGGAATTCGGAATTCGGAATTCGGAATTTGGAATTCCAAATTCAAAATTTAGCACTCGTCTCTCGCCTCTCGCCTCTCGCCTTTCACCAACTACCAATTACCAATTACCAATTACCCACATAGACTGGGGCGAAGCGGTAGATGTAGCAACATTTTACGGGCGGAGCGAGGAGTTAGCGACTTTAGAGCAGTGGATTAAGAACGATTCGCCTAGAGGCGACAGCTCCGCTTCACGCTGTCGTTTAGTGGCGGTATTGGGTATGGGTGGTATGGGGAAAACTGCCTTATCGATCGCCCTAGCAGAAAACTTGCAATCAGAATTTGAATATATTGTTTGGCGCAGTTTGCGTAACGCTCCGCCTCTAGCAGAATTACTCGGTGGGATCGTTCAATTTCTCTCTCATCAACAAGAAACAGCGGCGACATTATCCCAAGATCTCGATCGCTGTATCAGTATGCTGCTAGAATATTTGCGCCACCATCGCTGTTTGTTAGTACTAGATAACGTCGAAAGTATTCTGCGTGGAGGCGAACATGCAGGACAATATCGAGAAGGATATCAAGCCTATGGCGAATTATTACAACGCATTGGAGAAGTCCGTCATACGAGTTGTTTAGTACTAACTAGCCGAGAAAAACCAAAAGAAATTGTCTTGCTCGAAGGCGAAACACTACCAGTACGTTCTCTACAGTTGGAAGGTCTAAATATTGCCGCAGGACGAGAAATTTTTCGCGCTAAGGGAAATTTTGTCGGTTCCGATTTAGAATGGCAAAGGTTAATCGAGCATTATGCTGGGAATCCTCTTGCTTTAAAGATGGTGGCTGCAGGAATTCAGGACTTATTTGATAGCAATCTAACTATATTTTTAGCAACCTTACGCACGGGAACATTAGTTTTTGATGATATCCGCGATTTATTAGAGCGGCAGATGAATCGGATATCAAAATTAGAAATAGAAGTGATGTATTGGCTGGCAGTCGAACGGGAGCCAATCGCTTTTACAGCACTGCGAGAAAATGTTTTGTCCTTAGAAGCGAAGCAAAAACTACCAGAAACTCTTCGATCTTTAGGACAGCGATCGCTGATTGAGAAAACCGCTACGGGCTTTACCCAACAACCAGTTGTAATGGATTTTGCGATCGATCGCTTTATCGAACGCATATGTGGAGAAATAGTCAGGGGGGCGATCGGTTTATTTAACAGTCATGCCATTCTTGAAGCGCAAGCAAAAGATTACATTAGAGATACGCAAATTCGGCTGATTATCATACCACTTGTCGATAAACTTTTAGCTCAAACAAATCTCAGTAGCCTTGTCGATCGCTTAGGGCAAATTCTAACTAATTGGCGACAAAGATCGGCGCGATCGCCAGGGTATTTGGCAGGAAATATTCTGAACTTGCTAACTCATCTCAAGATCGATCTGCGCGGATGGGATTTTTCTAACCTCTGCGTATGGCAAGCATATTTAGCCGGACGCAACTTAAAGCAAGTCAACTTTGCCCGTGCCGATCTTGCCAAATCGGTTTTTACCGAAGATTTAAGCGTGACTCCAGCCGTAGCTTTTAGTCCCACAGGCAAGCTATTGGCAACAGGAGATGCTGATGGAGCAATTCGGCTATGGCAAGTTGCAGATTGGAAAAAACTGCTGACTTTGAAAGGACATACAAATTGGATCTGGTCGGTTATGTTTAATCCTGACGGTAGTGTTTTAGCAAGTGCCAGCGATGACAAAACAGTTCGTTTGTGGGATACCCGTAGCGGTGAATGCCGTTGTATTTTGCCACATACACATCGCATTTGGTCAGTGGCTTTCAGTCCCGACGGCAAAACTATAGCTAGTGGGAGTGAAGATAGTACTGTCAAGCTATGGCATTGGCAGACAGGAGAATGTTACCAGACTTTGTTCGGACATACGAACTGGATTAGAAGCATCGCCTTCAGTCCCGATGGCAAAACCCTAGCTAGTGGTAGTGTAGACTGTACCGTGCGATTGTGGGATGTTGGCACGGGAGAGTGTATCAAAACTCTACAGGGACATACAACTCAAGTCTGGTCAGTTGCCTTTAGTCCCGATGGCGAGATGCTCGCTAGTAGTAGCGATCGCACTGTCAAGTTGTGGCAAACTAGCACGGGGGAATGTCTGCGGACTCTATGCGGACATACAAACTGGATCAGGACTGTTGCTTTTAGCTCTGGGGGAGATATGGTAGCCAGCGGCAGCGAAGATTATACAATTCGACTCTGGGACGTACAGACGGGAGAATGCTGTCGGACGCTGGCGGGACATACAAATTGGATTAGATCTGTAGCTTTTAGTCCTGACGGCAAAACCTTGGCTAGCGGGAGCGGCGACCATACGATCAAGATCTGGAATGTCACGGATGGAAAATGTATCAAAACCCTTCAGGGTTACACTAGCCGCGTCTGGTCGGTTGCTTTTCATCCCCGTCCGCTAGCCTCACATCCAACCGGAATGCTAGCTAGCGGTAACGATGATAAAACCGTGCGATTGTGGAACGTCGAAACAGGAGAGTGCGATCGCACGTTACACGGTCATGGTAATAGAGTTTGGGCTGTTGCCTTTAGCCCTGACGGTCAAACCATAGCCAGCGGTAGCGGTGACTATACCATCGGGCTTTGGAATGCTTCAACTGGCGATCGCTACAATACGATCCAAGCCTACAGCGGAGTCAGATCCCTGGCTTTTCACCCCAACGGCTACATTTTGGCTGGTGGCTGCGATGACTATACGGTGAGGTTATGGGATATCCTCAGCGGCAAAACCCTGCATAAGTTGCAAGGGCATACCAACCGAGTCTGGTCAGTTGCCTTTAGTGTAGATGGCAACTTTCTAGCTAGCGGTAGCGACGACCACACAATTAAGTTGTGGAATACTGAAACCGGAGAGTGCCACAACACGTTACAAGGACATGACAATTGGGTGTGGGCAGTTGCCTTCAGTCCTGACGGACAAACCCTGGCAAGTGGTAGCGGCGATCGCACAGTCAAGTTATGGGATTGGCAAATGGGGAAATGTTACCAAACTCTCCAGGAACATACAAGCCGAGTTTGGTCAGTTGCCTTCAGCCCTGACGGGCAGACTGTAGCAAGTGGCAGCAGCGACTATAGCATCAAGTTGTGGAATGTCGAAACTGGTGAATGCAGACATACTCTCCAGGGACACACCGATTTAATTTGGTCGGTTGCTTTCAGTACTGACGGACAAATTCTTGCCAGTGGCAGCCAGGATGAGACGATTAGACTATGGGATGCAAATACAGGCAAATCTCTCAAGATATTGCGGGCGCAAAGACCCTATGAAGGGATGAATATTGCTGGCGTAACTGGTTTAACTGAGGCAGCGATCGCCACATTAAAAGCTTTAGGAGCAACAGAATGGGTAATGGGTAATGGGTAATGGGTAGTTGGTGGTTGTAGTTATCCTCCTTGTCCCCCTTGTCTCCCTCATCCCCCTTGTCCCTAACTAATAATTGTTATTCTCCTGCCGCTATTCCTTCGCGACGGGGATCGGCTCCACCGACTAGACCTTTTTCGGTACGGACGATCGCATGAGAACCGCTGATTTGTTCTACAATTTGTACGGAATGACCGATCGCCTCTAAGCTTTGCTGAAGGTTAACAAGATTTGTATTTGCTTCTAGTTCCGTTGCCCCGTCGCGATTGCCATAATGGGGTAGGGATACTGCTTGTTGGCTGTCTAAGTTCCAGTCTAAAACGGCAATTAATGCTTGCGCGACGTAGTTGATAATTCTAGCACCGCCAGCCGAACCAACTGCCATCACCAGTTTACCCTGGCGATCGAATACCATAGTGGGAGCCATCGAACTTCTAGGGCGCTTTCTCGCTTCTACCCGATTGGCGATCGCTTTTCCATCGGGTGTTGTGGGTGAAAAAGAAAAATCTGTGAGTTGATTGTTGAGTAAAAAGCCCCGTACCATCAATCTAGAGCCAAAAGTATCTTCAATACTGGTCGTCATAGAGACTGAGTTGCCATTGCGATCGACAATTGTTGTATGGCTGGTTGAGGGAAATTCGATCGCATTATCTTGTCCCCAGACTAACTTTTGCGACGATCGCAATTCGCCTGGTTCGGCATCGGTTAAGGCGCGTTGAGGATTAATCAGCTTGGCGCGATTATTCAGATATTCGGGATCGATTAATTCATTGACTGGTACGGGAACGAAATCAGCATCAGCCATATATAAGCCTCGGTCGGCAAAAGCTAGCCGTCCTGCTTCGGCAAATAAATGCGCTGCTTGGGATGATTCTGGTTTGAGGGTAGATAATTGAAAGTTTTCCAGCATACCGAGAATCTGCAACACGGTTAAACCACCAGAACTAGGTGGTCCCATACTGCACACTTTGTAAACTCGATAAACTCCACATACAGGCGATCGCTCTTTGGCTTGGTATGTTGCTAAATCGTCAGTTGTTAAGTCGCCTGCTACGGTAGCTTTTTGGACTGTATTCGCAATGTCTCTGGCAATTTCACCCTGATAAAAGGCATCAGCACCGGAATTCGCAATCCGGCTCAATACCTCAGCATAAGGACGATTGACGAGAATTGTCCCCACAGGTTTAGGCGTGCCATCCGCTTGATAGAAATAGCTGCGAGCTGGTTCTAGGCTTGGTAAATACTTTTCTTTGCTGAGGCGATCGTACAATAAAGGCGAGATGGGAAAGCCCTGCTGCGCCAGTTGAATTGCGGGTTGAAATAGTTCTCGCCAAGGCAACTTACCATGTGCCTTGTGTACCATTTCCAGCATCCTGACTACTCCAGGTACGCCGACAGACTTTCCACCTACAACCGCATCGTAAAATTGGAGTGGTTTGCCACCTGCATTCAGAAAACGATCCGGTCGAGCCGCTGCTGGAGCCGTTTCGCGACCGTCATAAGTGCGAACTTGTTTGCGTTTGGCATCGTAATAGGTTAAAAAAGCCCCGCCACCAATTCCAGAATACTGCGGCTCAACTAAACCTAGTACCATTTGAATGGCGATCGCTGCATCAACAGCACTACCTCCCCGCCGCAGAATATCACTACCTGCTGCCGCTGCTAGCGGGTGAGCTGCCACTGCCATATACTTTTGAGTGCGTACAGCTTTGCGAACCGCGCGATCGTTGCTAATTACTGGTGCAACTCGCTCTTGTCCTACAGTTGGAGATAGAGCTGTACTGAAGACAAGGGCTAGTAAACCAAAGTAGAGGCAAAATCTATTTGCTTTCATCAGTGTAATTCTACTTCTCGTTAGCAGGATACCATCCTGCCGGAATTACTTCAAAATTCCATACATCTTTGAAAATATACATTTGTTCTATTATTTTCTCAGGAGCGAGAGTTCCTTTGTTACCTGCTTGCCAATCTTGCCGATCGAGGGTTCCCATTACCAAATACTCATTACCAATGAATTCAGGATGAGATTGGCTAAAGCTAATAGCTAACAATGATTCAATTTCCTGTTTTTTAGTGATGATGAGATCGCAATTTGGGCAATATCTACATTGTTTATTGAGTAAAAAAAGTTGATGTGGATCGATATGAATGACTAGGGGAATTTTACGAATTTTAGTTTTTGTTTCACATTTAGGGCATTTCGTGAAGGCGGAGTCTTCATAGGGATTCAGAAAAAACTTATGTCGTTTTCTAGGCTTCACCCCTTTAGATTTATTAGAGCTATTCCTTGGCATATTACTAATCCTTCTCTAACAACTAATGAGTAGAGGGAGTTATTAAGCAATGTCGGGAGGAATTTGATTGAAGGGACTAGCGGGAGTCGATCGCGGTTGCATTTGCAGCTTTATCAACTTTTGCAATTCTCTCCGTTGGATATCCGTTCCCCGATTTAGATCTCCTGGGGTATCGAAGAAAATGATACTGTCTACTGTTTCCAGGGCAAAAAGCTGAAATAATATGTGAGTGACGGGTAAGGGTGAAGCGACAATTTCCGGGTCTTGTTCCGAGACTGCTACAGCTGAAACATCTGCAAGTGTGGGGAAAGCATAGATAACGCGCTTGGTCACTTTTGAGTTAGCGCGATCGCTTAACGTAGTGACTACCCAGTCTCGATCTAAGTTTTGCAAAATATAGTATTCTAAATGGCGCAGCCTGCCAGCAAGCAGTACCAATACAGGAGCGACAGCAGCAACAACTTGCGGAGTCACGCCATCTTGAGGCGCTTCGTCAATCAGGACTTTAATTTGTCGGTCTAAATCCATATGACACAAAAGCTGCTACTATCACACTGAGTTTACCCCATTTAGGGAGTAGGGAGTAGGGAGCGCACGAGCAGGGAAAGAAATGTGGTTTCTGACTCGTGATTTGTGACTTGCGATCGCAAATAGGGGATGCATCGATCGCATCCCCCACTTTGGCTAAACTTAATTAGCTAGGCTTATTGGTAGTACTTCAGCTCTGCTTCCAATTGGGAAGTCAAGCGATCGTCACCCTTGGCTCTGGCAGCTTGCAAGCGCCGTTCTAAGCTTTCCAAAATATTCGAGCGATGAACTCTTGCTACCTCTTTGTAGCTTGGCTTTCTACTTGCATTCATGGCTATTTACTCCTTGCTTCGATCTTTTTCTAGCCTTCAGTACCTACTTCTGATGCTGTGCGTTGTAGCATGGACTGCTGGCGGTTGTGTTGCTTCTGACGATTCAAGCTCATTAACAATCTTGCTTGCGCAGAAACAGACACGCGATCGGAGTTAGATTGAATACCAATATTGTTAGATTTCATATTCGCCTCTTTCTTGTTGTTGTGTTACGAATGAGGCGCGTTCCTTCGAGAGTTTTTCTCTACTTCCGTCCCTCCACTGGAGAGATGAACGATTTATCCTTTACATTCATTACAATATCAGCCATTTTTCTCATTTGGGTCTATCTGAGGACGGAATGAATCATAAATCTAAATAAGTTAATGTAACTTAAACTACAAAATATTCAATTTTGCTAATTAATTCTATAGCAGCAGCAGAGGGCAGAAAGCAGAAATCAGAAGGAAATACCTTGCGTTTCAAAGGTGAGAGTTAACTTTGAGGTCTTAACCTTCTCGCGCTTTGCTAAAAAATTTGTCAGGGTAAGTTGACGAGAAACCTTTGTACTACCCGGAATAACTCGGTAAACCTGCCTCTATGATGAAATTGGTTAGGGCAGGTTTTCCCGCAATTTCTGCGATACTACTCGAAATAACTCGGTAAACCTGCCCCTACAACGGATATTTGAATTTTTAAATTCTGTTTCGTATGTCCTATTTTCTGTCTCCTGTCTCCTTTTACTGTGACAAGTTATACTAAGTATGGCTTTCATCCTCAGCAACCTATGGACGGTGAAACAGCATTGGCATGGGTGGATAATCTCATATTGACCAAAACTGGCGAAGGGTTAAATTCTCTACAAAAACAGATTCTTCAGCAGGTTTGGCAGGGACGCAAATATCCTGAAATTGCAGCCTACTGCGGCTATACAGAAGGACACGTTAAAGATGTTGGTTCTCATCTGTGGCGCGTACTGTCTCAAACTTTGGGAGAGAAGATTAATAAGATTAACTGTCGTGCAGTTTTAGAACGATGTCTGCATACATCAAAAGATCGGGGAAATCTGTCAATTTTAGCCCCCCTTGTGAAGGGAGATTGGGGGGATCTGCACGCCAAGCCAAATTTCGTCGGCAGAACCGAAGCGATCGCGCATCTCGATCGCCTGGTAAGTTTGGATAGTAAGGCGATCGTCATTCAGGGTGAAGGCGGATTGGGAAAAACCACCCTAGCACAGCAATACTTGCAATCCCAAAATTTTGAAGTGGTGCTAGAACTGCTAGTAGCAAAGGAAACGCAGAACCTGACTTCTGCTGAACGAGTCGTAGAAGAGTGGTTGAAACAAGACTTACAAGAGGAACCAGGCTTAGAATTTGGCGTAACTTTAGATAGACTCAAACGCCATTTACAAATGCGACGGATAGGGGTGTTAATCGATAACTTAGAACCTGCATTAGATCGCCAAGGACGTTTAATTGCGTCTCATCGTAGCTATGTAGAGCTGTTTCGGATTTTAACCGATCCGAAAGTACAATCCGTGACTTTAATTACAAGTCGCGATCGCCTGTGCGAACCGAGTTTAAATGTAGAACACTACCGTTTACCTGGTTTAGATCTTCCAGCATGGCAGCAATATTTTAGTTATCGTCAAATTGCAATTGACTTACCAACAATCCAACAGATGCATCAAGCCTATGGTGGTAACGCTAAAGTCATGGGAATTCTTTGCGGTACAATTCAAGCAGATTTTGCAGGTGATGCGATCGCGTATTGGCAAGAAAACCATACCGATCCCTTGGCTGTCACCGATTTGAAGAATTTAATTGCCAGTCAATTTCACCGTTTGCAAACACTCGATCTGCCAGCCTACCGCTTATTGTGTCGCCTGGGGTGTTATCGCTATCAAGATGTGGCAAAGATTCCTACCCAAGGAATTTTAAATTTATTGTGGGACGTACCACCTCAACAGCAACGACAAATTATGACAGCTTTACGCGATCGCTGTTTAGTTGAATTTCAACAGGGGGAATACTGGCTGCATCCAGCAATTCGTGCTGAGGCGATCGCGAGGTTGCGTGCTAGCGATGAATGGATAGTTGTGAATTGTAAAGCCGCAGAATTTTGGACGGATAGCGTAGCAACAATTGATACCATAAAAGATGCTTTACAAGCTCTGGAAGCATACTATCACTATGTCGAAATCAACGATTTTGAATTAGCTGCTAGAGTTATTCTTAAAAGTAGAAATAATCAGTGGGGACAGTTTTTACCTCTGGGTGGAACGTTGTATAGAATGGGTTTAATTCAACCCATTTTGGGGGCGGTAACTCAAATCCTCCAAAATATACAATCTACTCCTTGTTTGGGAGAATTATATAATATTTTAGGAGATTTGTATTGGACTGCTGGTAAAATTCACGCAGCGATAGAATGTCAAGAGAAAACTATCAGTTTAGCAACTCAATCATTGGGAATTTTAGAGTTTAGTCAAGGCGATCGCTACAAATTGTATTACTTAAAAATGCTAGAAGTAGATTCCTTACTCAGTATGGGATTGTACAATATAGATTTGTGGGAATTAGAGACAGCAGCCGAATTATTTCAGCAAGTCATAGATCTAGCTCAAAATACAACTCATCATCGCTGGGCAGAAAAAGCTAGCGTATGTTTAGCTTTAGTCAATTCTTATTTAGGCGGGCATCAAACAGCATATAACCTAGTCGAACCGATTTATGACTCGATTATGTCTGAACTAAATAATCAAAGTGGCAGCTTTGCTTATTTTGTGCAAATCCTCGGTCAAACTTATGTCAATTTAGGTAATAGAGAAAAAGCGCAAGAGATGTTTTCTCTTTCCCTAGCTGATGCCGAAAAAAGCCATTATCTGCAAATCAAAGCAAAAACACTAAGTGGATTAGCTGAGAGCGATCGCCAGCAATCTTTATTTAAATTGGCTATAAATAAACATATAGAAGCAATCGAAATTTTAGAGCAAATTGGTGCAAAATGCGATCTAGCCGAGGCTTATTTTCAGTTAGGTTTAACTTATATAAGTATGAAAGAGTTTGAGCATGGGAAGCAAAATTTAGAGCGATCGCTACAGCTATTTACTCAGATGAATGCACCACGGCAAGTAAAAAAAGTATTGCGAGCGAAAATCGACGCATAGAATTCGCTCGTACTAATTCCAATGAATATCCCCCTTAACGAGGGGAAAATTGTACAATTCTTAGCCCCCCTTAAAAAGGGGGGTTAGGGGGATCTTCCGTAGTGCAGTCTTAACAAAATCGTATCAGTTTGGGGCTACACACTCACACATCGTTCAACTTCACGCGCTGCAACAACCAGTACCAAACAAAGAGCCGATATAGCTTTTTGCCACTCTTGCCTAACCTGCAAATCTTCCACACCTTCAAACATTCCTACCAGAGAAGGAACAGAACGTTCCATCGCCAAACGAGAAACTGGACGATGAAGTTCTACTAAGCGCGATAGACTTTCTTGATTATTGACAAAACCAATGACCCATTTTGTTGTATGCTCTGGACTATCGGGAACGCGCTTCACACCCAACTCTGTTTGCAACCAGTGATAAAAAGGAGGTAATCGCTCAGCTAAAACGCTACCAGCGATCGGTAAAGTTTGCTTTAGTAACGAAACATCCAAGCTGCTTAACTGTTGTTGTAGTTCGGGAGAATTTAGACATTCAGTAAGAGACTGGGAGAGTAAAGCTTCTAAGCGATCGCGAGACAAATCTAAGTGTTGGGCAAATGTTTCTAAAGTAGGCTGCATCATTTCAAATCTAAAGTCCAAAAACAACTAAATACTTCCTGAGATGAGATAGGATTTCTATGTATTCCTCTCAACTCATCACGTTACCAATTTGCCAGGAATACACGGTGATGTCTTTGAGGTAGCTCATAATTGAAGAAGTCGGAAGTTACGTTGGCGCAAAAGTCAGAAGTTAAAAACCTTACTCATTTCCCTGTAGTGGTGAAGTCTCTGATTTTTGTCGTGCGATCGGATTTTGCCCGATATCGGTATCGATACATCGTAAAGCCAGTAATGAATAAAATTAGCGGCGCAAGACCGACAAATACGTAAAGGATACGGCTTGGCAATCCCCAGAAAGTACCGTAGTGCAGTGGTCCGAAAGCATTCTCAAGCTTAGTTCCTAACGATGCAGTTAACCCATTGTCCACCCGCAAAATTTTTCCATTATAAGCATCGATGAAAACACTGCTGTCCCAGATATTGCTGTGAGGTGACGAACTTTTGCGAATTATAAAAGCACCATTTGGTTCGTCACTATCTGCGGGTAGGGCAACATAGATAGTCCGAAATTCTGGTAAAGCTGCATCAGCTACTTCCAGAAAGCGATCGCTAAATGGCAAAGGAGATTTATTAGCTACAGGAGATGACTTAGCATCATCAGCAGGCATGGAACTGAAGGTGACAGCGTATATAAATGGTCGAGCAATTTCGCTGAGATTCCAGCAAAATCCCGTAAAAAAAGTAAGAAATAAGAAGATAGCTGTAACAATACCTGCAACTTTGTGAATGTCAAAACTAACTCGCTTCGGGTGAGCGTTCCACTTGATTTTAAAACCTGCGATTAACTTACGCCAACCCGACCAAAGAAATATACCTGTAATAATCAGAATGCATGTTAGTAAACCAACTACACCAACAAGTTTAATCCCAAAATCGCCTGCTAAAAGAGCATAGTGAAGTTCGTAAACCTTCATTAAAAATTGCTGCCAGATGTCTTGTCCAGATAAACTATCTCCCAAAACTGCCCCCGTATAAGGGTTAACATAGACTATTGCCCATTCATCAGTTTTACTTTTGAGATAAATATTTATTGGTTCGTCAGAAGTTGCGGGAAGATAAACCCGTCGTGCTGTAATATCTGGTTGTTGAGCGTAATGTGTTTGGACGCGCTCTAGAATTGTGGCAATGGGTAACGAGCGTCCTTGAGGAGTAATTTTTTCTATTTGTTGGTGTAGGATGAAGTCGCTAATTTCATGTTGAAAAACTAATAAACTACCTGTTAAACCAACAATAATCAGCACCAATCCTAAGACTAAACCAAGATATCGATGCAAGATAAATACTGTATTGCGTAGTTTTTTAGAATTCATGGTAATTGCTTTTATTAAGATATTCGTGTTAATAACTCCTTTTTTTCCCTCCCCTTGACACCCAGAGAGCTGCTCTCTAGCTCCCTCCCCTTTGCAAGGGGAGGGTTGGGGAGGGGATACTTCCGCAATTGGCGAATCGCCTGTGAAACAACCTCCAATACCTGATTCAAATTCTCATAAACCTCTCGATTAGTAAATCGCAAAACTTTAGCGCCCGTTGCTTCAAGAAAAACTTGCCTTTCGCGGTCATAATTCGGTACTCCGTCTTGGTAATGACTATCTCCATCAATTTCTATAGCTAGTTTAAATTCGGTTGAATAAAAATCAATTACAAATGCATCAATGCTGTATTGTCTACGAAATTTACAGTTGTCAATCTGCTGACACCTAAGTTTTGACCAAATCATCTTTTCAGCTAGCGGCATATTTTTGCGAAGCGATCGCCTTTTCTCTTGTTCGGACGTTTTGTTGTAGAGTTTCGTCATAGCTATTTCTCAGAACTATTTCACTTAGTTTTCCCTTTACCCTCCCCTGCCCTCCCCTTGCAAAGGGGAGGGAGTAGGATAAGGATTTAAAACTCCCACGAAACTGTTCCTTGTACAGTGAAAGGCGCACCAGGGGGAACATTTCTTCTGTTCTGCACCCCCACAAAGTATTCGACATCAAGCAAGTTTTTGAAATTCAATGCGGCTTTGAAGTTATCTTTTTCGTAGTAAATAGCAGCATCAACGCGAGTGTAACTAGGCACTTCAAACGAGTTATCTAAATCTCCCTGGCGACTGTCAACATAAAAGATACCTGCACCAAATCCCAATCCTTCCAAAGAGCCTTTCTGGATTCTGTAAGTTGTCCACAGGCTAGCAGTATTGAAAGGAACGTTATCGAGGCGATTACCTACTGCATAGGTGTTATCTTCTGTAATTTCAGCATCAGTGTAGGCATAGGAAGCAATAACATTCCAACCAGGGACAATTTCCCCAGCGACATCAAACTCAATTCCGCGACTGCGTTGTTCTCCTACCTGAATCGAAAAATCGGGATCGCTGGGATCTTCCGTGAGGACGTTACTTTTAGTAATTTCATAGGCTGCTAGAGTGGAGGAAAGGCGATTATCCAAAAAGTCGGCTTTTACACCCACTTCGTACTGAGTGCCGCGCTCTGGTTTAGCAGCACCGCCACCAGTAATTCTGCCACTCTGCGGCACGAAAGCGCGACTATAGTTAGCATAGAGGGAAACAGTTTCACTCGGTTGGTAAACAATCCCTGCTCGTGGCGAAAATTCGCTGGCTTCGGAGCTGGTGTTGGAAGAGGAATCGCTGTAGCGATCCTCAGAGTCGTAGCTATCAAACCTACCTCCTAGCACGAGTTTGAGGTTGTCTAGCAACGTAATCTGGTCTTGCAGATAAACTCCAATCGTGTTCGCCCTAGTATTGCCATCGCTACCAGGTTGGTCTTGAAAGTCGATTGGGGGAAAGTCGTAGCTTGGGTTAAAAATATCAATAACGGCAGCATCTTGAGCGTCCTGATTATCGAAATAGATTCCAGTCTGTCTTACAAGTTCTAGACCAAGCAAAACCGTGTGCGCGACTGTACCAGTATTAAACTTGCCAATTAAGTCAGTTTGTAGCGTGTAAGTTTCGTAAAACTCGCGACCGAAAGAACCGAAAAGAGGCAAAAGTTGTTCTCCGAATTCTAATCCACCGCTAGATTCTAGGGATCTGTAGATTTTTTTAGTTCTAGTGAACCGCAAGGCGTTGCGTAGTGACAAGCTTTGATTGAATCGATGATCCAGATAGAGATAGGCTCGGTGTTCCTCAACCTCGAAGCGACGGCGGGGATCGCCCAAAAAACGGGTGAGGGGAATATCGGCTGGCTCGTCACCAACGGCGATTAACCCTCGGTCAATCGGTCGCTTGTCGTGAAAATATTCACCTTCTAGCGTTAGGGTGGTGTTAGATCCGATTTGCCAAGTGAGTACAGGGGCAATGAAAAACCGCTCTGTTTCCACGCGATCGCGAAAGCTCTCGGCATTTTCATAGGCGACGTTCAGCCGATAAGCTAAAGTTTTATCTGAGTTGAGCGGACCGGAAAAATCTAGGGTGGGGCGATAAAAGTCATAGCTTCCTGCCGTAAACTCGACTTTGTAGAAGGGATCGGGCAGTGGTCTTTTTGTCACCAGGTTGATGAGTCCGCCAGGTTGTGCTTGTCCAAACAGCACTGAAGCTGGTCCTTTCAACACTTCAATCCGTTCGATATTTGCTGTTTCAGGGATAGAGCGAGTAGCAAATCCTTCCTCTAAACCATTTTTGAACTGATTGACAGTGAAACCTCTTGCATTGAACTCTACACCTTGAGCGCCGAAGTCTTCCGAATAGTTAACACCACTAACGTTACGCACCGCTTCTTCGATGCGAACAACTCCTTGGTCTTCTATCACCTGTTGGGGAATTACCCGAATGTTCGCTGGGATGTCTCGCAGTGGCGTATCTGTCTTGGTTGCAGTTGAGGCATCTGGAACGCTATATCCTTCTTGTTCGCCTGTCACCACGATTTCTTGTTCCTCATCTCCCTCAGCCGTTGCTGGTGGCTGTTGGGTTGCACCTTCTGGGGTAACATCATCTGCATCTGGTGCTGTTGCCTCTGGCTCTGTTGCGCTTTCAGGCTTTACAGCTGGGGGTACTTCTGGTGGTGTCGGTTGTTGTGCTGTCGAGACTCCTAGGGGAGTGAGACTAAAGTTTAATCTACCATTACTTCTTCCCACTTCCACCTTGGGTAAATCTCTGGTTCCCGTCACCGTGACTCGAATACTATTCGTCCCCTGCTGAGTCACTGCAATAGAAGCAATTCCCGATGTAGGGTTTTCCTGACGAAAAGTTTTACCTTGTGCTAACTGTGCGTTAGGAATATTGACGACAAAGGTTTTACCGAAGCTAGTAGGAAAGACTTGCAATGACTTCCCATCTGGTGTTTCTAAAATAATTGCCAGTCTTTTATCTGTTTGTTGCAGTTGCACCGCAGTCACTTGAGTAATGCTACTTTGTTGTGCTATCAAAATACCCCCCTGTAGGGATGCTGGAGGATTAGCATCTCTAGATTCGACGACGTTAACCGCTTCTGCCAAAGCTGGCGGTGCAACAAGTAATACCAGAGTTGTTGCCAAAACTCTTAAATTAAGTAGTTGAAAACCCAATAAACAGGAACACAGTGCCTTCATCTCACTCACACCAATAAAAAATGATTCTCAGTAATGCCGTAGCATTAGCCTACGGAATCTCAAATCCCATGTCCATATCAGTAGAGCGGCAATTTTATATCCCAAAAGCGGCACTTGGCTTTTTTCCCATCTGGCATTCTTTGGGGGTAATACCAAACTTGCGTTTGAATGAGGCGATGAAGTGTCCTAAATGAGAATAACCAACTGTCTGCGCTACATCTGCTACCCGCATTTTATTGACAGAAAGTAGCAATCGTGCCTGTTCCATGCGATAGTCATGCAAGTAGCCAAATACGGTAGTACCAAAGATATCTCGGAAACCGCGTCTGAGCTTGCGATCGCTCAACCCTACCATTCTTGCTAAGTCTAGTAGAGATGGGGGATCGTCTAGCTGTTTGATTAAAATATCTCGTGCTTGATAAACGCGATCGATTTCAACGGGTTTGAGACTACTGAGAGGATGGATCGCGCGTTCGTTTTCTGCTAACTGGTTGAATTGCAGTGCTAAAAGTTCTAAAACCTTGCTTTCGAGATAAATTCGCTTGATTGCACCCGAATATGGAGCATCGTCAATTTGTCGTAATACTCTCAGCATGGCGGGAGTTATACCCCACCTGATTGATGAAATCGCGGTGGATTAGGTCGATCGAGGAGCGATCGCAATGTTATTGGTAATGAATCCAGCTCTTTGCTATAAGTTCGCAACCAATCAAGCGGAAATTGTATGCGGATCTGTTTCACGCGATCGCCTGCCGACCACTGTTCGATTTCATCTATGTTTGGTAAATAAAGTAGATAATGTTGTCCGCCACTTTCAACATAATCGTCGGGAATTTCTTTGATACCAGGGGTAAGAACGTGATGACTGCCCGAAAGATAAAACTTCGATACCAAGGGCATTAACTCCTCATGCTGTCCTAACACGCTCTCATCGCGGTAAATGTTGCCTTCCCAAATTTCTAATTCCATTTCAGAACGGAATTCCACAAACCGAGTGTAATGTTCGCCAAAACTATGTTGTCGCCTGGAAATGACATCGAATCCATTGCGATCGCAGTAAGTTTCCTCTTTTACCAGAGTTTCATGACACCATTCGTCAAATTCTACTTCAGTAAGTGACTCCATTATCCCCATGCCCGAATATCTCAATGCCCCAATGTCGCTGTGTTGCTCAAAATGCCGCAGACACTTTTACAACTCGTTTTGCAACTATTAATAAAAATTCTTAATAGGACATTGTAGTACTAAGCAGTTCGCTGACAACTTAAGCAAATCAGAAGAAGGGGCTAGAGAAAGACAAGGGAGACAAGGGGGACTGAGGGAGTGTGAGAAGTCTGGGGAGCAACTAACCAACTACCAACTACCAACTCCTACCTTCTTGCCCTAGAAACTTGCACTAAAACCTATCTCAATCAGAGAATAAGAAAAGCAACAAGCACGAGGAGACTTCAGTGAGTCAGGGATTCGATTACGATTTAGTAATTATTGGCGCTGGGGTAGGCGGACATGGAGCTGCCTTACACGCCGTCAGTTGTGGCTTAAAGACAGCCATCATTGAAGCAGCTGATATGGGCGGAACCTGTGTCAATCGCGGTTGCATTCCCTCTAAAGCACTGTTGGCAGCATCGGGACGAGTGCGGGAATTGCGCGACGCACACCATTTAAAAGCACTGGGTATTCAGGTAGAAAATGTTGGGTTCGACCGTCAGGCGATCGCTAATCATGCGTTAAATTTAGTTAGCAAGTTGCAAGGCGACTTGACAAATAGTCTCAAGCGTGTAGGAGTTGACACGATTCGCGGTAGGGGAAAAGTTGCGGGACAGCAGAAAGTCACGGTGACTAGCGATAGCGGCGACAAAACAATTACTGCTAAAGATATTATCCTTGCCCCTGGTTCCATACCCTTCGTTCCCCCAGGAATTGAAATTGATGGCAAGACTGTATTTACCAGCGACCAAGCAGTTAAGTTGGAATCCTTACCTCAATGGGTAGCAATTATTGGTAGCGGCTACATCGGCTTAGAATTTTCCGATGTTTACTCGGCTTTAGGCTGCGAAATTACCATGATTGAAGCCCTAGACCAATTAATGCCAGGGTTCGATCGCGATATTGCTAAAATTGCCGAACGAGTTTTAATTACTCCCCGCGACATTGAAACTTATGTAGGCATTTACGCCAAGAAAGTCATCCCAGGTTCCCCAGTTGTCATCGAACTGGCAAATTTTAAAACGAAAGAATATGTCGATACGCTGGAAGTAGACGGCTGCTTAGTTGCCACCGGACGCATTCCCGCCACAAAGGATTTAGGTCTAGAATCTGTAGGCGCAGAACTCGATCGCCGTGGTTATATTCCCGTTAATGACAGTATGGCTGTATTATCTGGCGGCGAACCCGTACCTCATTTGTGGGCAATTGGCGACGCGACAGGGAAAATGATGTTAGCTCATGCAGCATCCGCTCAAGGAATTGTCGCAGTCGAAAATATTTGCGATCGCCAGCGTCAAATTGATTATCGCAGCATTCCCGCCGCTGCCTTCACCCACCCCGAAATTAGCTATGTTGGGATGACAGAAACCGCAGCAAAGGAATTAGGAGAAGCGGAAGGATTTACCATCAAAACCGCCAAAACATACTTTAAAGGCAACTCCAAGGCGCTAGCAGACGGCGATGCAGATGGAATTGCCAAAGTCGTCTACCGTCAAGATACGGGGGAAGTCTTGGGAGTCCACATCATCGGTTCCCACGCCTCCGACTTAATCCACGAAGCCTCAGCCGCGATCGCCAATCGTCAATCCGTCCACTCCCTCGCCTTCCTCGTTCACGCCCATCCTACCCTGTCCGAAGTCTTGGATGAAGCGTACAAACGGGCAGTTCATGCTTAATTGCGTAGTGCGTGAAATACTTCCGACTTCCGCGCAAACGCGACTCTTGTAAGGGCGGGTTTAGCAGATAGATTCACAGCCAAAACTAGAAATTTTTGGTCAAAACCCGCCCCTACGACTCCCTACTCCCTACTCCCTACTCCCTAGTGATGCAAATCCGTCGTCGTCCGCCAAATCCGTCTATTGAGATTAGTTATTTGAGCTATCAGGTATCAGTTCCAGGTGCAAAGCCGCAGCATATTTTAGAAGAAATTGTGTGGCACAAAGAGATTGAAGTCGATCGCTTGCGGGAAAAACTACCGCTAGTAGAGTTACAAAAGCAAGCCTTAACTGCACCCCCAACTCGCGATTTTATAGCTGCTTTACGTCAAGGTAAGACTTCTCCAGCAGTAATTGCTGAGGTGAAAAAAGCTTCTCCTAGTAAAGGCGTATTGCGAGAAGATTTCGATCCAGTCGCGATCGCGCTTTCCTATCAGCAAGGTAATGCTAGCTGTATTTCGGTACTGACAGATAGTAAATTCTTTCAAGGCAGTTTCGATTATTTAGAACAGATTCGCGCTGCGGTAGATGTACCTTTGTTGTGTAAGGATTTTATTATCTATCCTTACCAGATGTATCTAGCACGGTTACGGGGTGCTGATGCGGTGTTGTTGATTGCTGCAATTTTGAGCGATCGCGATTTACAATATTTCATCAAAATTGCTAAAGCTTTGAAGTTAGCCGCTTTAATCGAAGTCCATACTCTAGAAGAACTCGATCGCGTTTTGGCTTTGGATGGCGTAACTTTGATAGGTATCAATAATCGCAATCTGGAAAACTTTTCTGTCGATTTGCAAACAACTAGCCAACTATTAACCGCACGTCAGCCACAATTAAAACAACGAGATATTTTAGTTGTCAGCGAGTCGGGAATTCACGCGCCAGCCGATGTAGCTGTAGTCACTCAAGCAGGTGCAGCAGCAGTGCTAGTTGGCGAGTCTTTAGTCAAGCAGCCAGAACCAGGGAATGCGATCGCTTCCCTGTTAGGATGAGTGGTGGTAAGAGGCAAGAGGCGAGAGGCAAGAGGCAAAAGGTAATTTTAACTTTTGACTTTTGACTTTTAACTTTTAACTAGTGAATCGTGAGTCAAAGATGGGAAAGATAAAGGTAGTAAAAGAGGATTCCTTTTCAATACTTCTCGGTTAGGATGCATAGCCCTTGAAGATCCCCCAACCCCCTTAAAAAGGGGGCAAGAGTTCCCCCTTTAAAAAGGGGGGTTGGGGGGATCGACTCTTAACCAAGAAGTATTGGATTCCTTTTATCTTTCTCCTCTTTCCAAGTTACGAATTACGAATTACGAATTAGGAATTAACTTATGATTCCCCTTCCTTCTCCAATTCACTACGAAGCCGTATTGCAGTTATTAGAACAGCAAACATTACCTATTGTTAGGCAAGATCCTCTTTTAGCAGAGCAAGTGCAACAATTGATTATTTCTTTACGTAAAGCTGCGGCTCAACAAAAGCAACTAGAAGCCAGTTGTCAGCAAGCTCATGTAGATTATGAGTTTCGTTGGTCTATAAATCAAAGCGAATCCGATTTAGTTACTACAGAACATTCTACAGTTTCATAATTTGACTTTGTAAAGTCAGCTCAAGACCTCTAAAGAGCTTGCCAAACTTTGACAAAATAACCGCCATATCCGCCGCGAGGTTTAATATAAGCGATCGTCTGTTTATTAGCGCTGATAACTAGAGAATCTAAATAAATCTCAGATAACCTACTTACTATCAATTTCACCGCGTACCAAAATCACCGTACTATCTACCCGATTAGCAATTTGAGCAGGAATATTACCTTTAATCGCATTTTGCAACATTCCTTCTCGGCTTGCACCCAACACCACAACATCAAAATCTTCAGACTTAACTAAATTAATTAAGCCATCTGCAACAGAACTCGATACGACTGGTACAGCGGTGACTTTGCCTGATAATTGTCGATATTTAACTAAGTAACGAATTGCTTGTTGCAAAACGCTCAAATCGGGTTTTGCTTCTTTGGATTCAAACACCTGACACAGATGAATCTCCGGTTCTTCTCCCAGAGAAACTAGCGGTGGTAAAAGTTTAATCGCTACTTTCGCATTGGGACCACCCGCCATCGGGACTAGCCAACGATCGTAATTTGGAATTCGGAATTCCGACTCCCGTACGGGCGGGTTTGGAAACCCGCCCCTACCGACTCCTGACTCTTCACCAAATTTAACCAATACAACATCGCAGGGTGCTTGACGGATCAGGGTGTCTACAACATTGCCAAAAATTCGCCCAGGAGTGATGGTGTTACCTTTCCATCCCATCAACAAAATATCGATGTGTTGTTCTTTAATTGTCTCTAATATTGCTTGAGCAGTGTCGTGAGCTACCCGAATTTGAGTATGAACGGGGATTTTTTGCTTTTTCGCTATCACCTCGGCTTGACGGAGTAACTTGCGGCTTTTTCCCGTCTGCACGGAAGTTTCAGCGGGGGAACTGCGGCGAGAGACGAGGATAACTTGAATGCACTCTAGTTCGTAATCGCGATCGCGGGCAATTGCCGCAGCCATTTGTAACAATAATTCTGCCGTTTGGGGGTTAGCGATCGGCACTAAAATTCTGCCACGTCCGGTGCTGGGCGATCGCGTTTGATAGACTATATAAGATGGTTCAGGACGGGGACCTGTCTGTTCTGTCTCGCCGTTGAGTTTGTCAGCTTCAACGCGGATAATATCGGCACGGGTAATAATGCCCACCATTCGCCGATTTTCCACTACGGGTAAGCGGCTGAGTTGGTAGCGATCGAGCAAATACAAGACATGGGCGAGAGTTGCGTGAGGACTGACAGTGACGGGTTGGGGAGTCATCACCTCGCTAATTGGAGTATCTCCAGGTAAGGGGCGATCGCGAATTTTGGCTAAATCGGTTTGGGTGATAATTCCGACTAACTTACTATTATCGACGACGGGAAAGCCGCGATGGTGGGAGCGAGAAAACGCCTGTACTGCCTCATCTAGCATCATTTGCGCCCCTAAAGTTTCTACCCGGCGCTGCATCACATCTTCTGCTGTTAACTCAGCCAGAAAGCCCTTGGGTGTGGCTGCTGATTCTAAGTTAATCCCGTTGAGTTGCAAAATCTTATCGTAGAGCGATCCAGGTGCTAATCGTTCGGCAATGAGGTACGCCGTTACAGAGCCGATCATTAACGGTAAGACTAAGTTAAAATCGGTCGTCATCTCAAACACGATCGCGATCGCCGTAATCGGGACTTTAGAGACGACGCTAAAAAATGCCCCCATCCCCGCTAAAGCATATGTGGCGGGAGAACCGATACCTAATAATTGAGTTTCTGTCAACCCGACTAAATAACCCAAAGCCGAACCGATAATCAGACTAGGGGCAAATAATCCTCCTGGCGCACCCGAACCAAAAGCAACTAAAGTGAGGATAAACTGCGCGACAAAGGCGATCGCGGCTAATTCTAAACTGGCATCTCCAGTAATCAGAAATTCCCTCAAACCACTATTATCGCGAAAGGTAGGAGGTAAAAGGGCGATCGCAATACCGGAAATTAACCCAGCTAAGGCAATCCGTAGGGATAAGCTAACGTGCAACTGGCGATAAAATTTTAAACTCGCAATGATGCCACGATGAAACAGAGAACCTAGTAACCCTGCCAAGATCCCCAGTAACAAGAAAAATGGCAGTTCAATTAACGAGAATGAAGTTGAGTGGGCAGTCAATACCAAACTCAAATCCAGGCTGCGACCACCTAAAATCCGCGACACGACCGCACCGATAAACGAAGCGAGAATTGCCGTTCCTAAAGTCAAACTAGACAAATCGCGGAGTAATTCTTCAACCACAAACAAAACCCCCGTAATGGGGGCATTAAAAGCAGCAGCTAATCCCGCACCTGCACCTGCGGCAATCATCTGGCGGCGATGGTCGGGAGATGTGGGAACCCAACGGCTAAATTGGGCGGCTAAGGCTGCACCTATATGCACGGTTGGTCCTTGTCTGCCTATGGTCAACCCCGAACCAATTGCTAATGTTGAAGCGAGTAACTTGACCCCAGCAGTCCGCCATGATATGTCTGTCGCAGCGTTGGCAAGTACTGCCTTAACGTGAGGAATACCGCTACCGCTTGCTTCTGGGGCTAACCGTTCCACCAGCAAACCAGACAAATACCCAAAAGTCAGACCAAAAGATGGCAGCAAAATCCAGGCTGGAAACAGGTTAGATTGATGGACTCGCATTGCTCCAAACCAGCCAGAACCGGCTTTTAGCAATACCGCAGATAAAGCGGCGACTAAACCAATTAAACAAGCTTCGGCGATCGCGCTGGTGCGGCGGGGACGCATCCAGTGGCGCAAGTATTGGCGGAGGGCAGGCATCAGGGGCTAGAGTCTAGAGGCAGAAGGCTAGGAAATATGTAACTGTAGGGCAAGTATTGCTCGCTATCTATTAGCCACACATCATTTGCTACAGGATGCCACAATTCGTCATAATTTGAGACAAAATCTTTAAAGGTTTTCTAAATAGTTGCGCGATCGGCAATCCATCAAGTAAGCCAAGACTGCCATCCCGACCAATTTTGAACTAAATTAGCAATCTCTTGATAACCAGCAGCACGGGGATGAGCGCCGTCATAATCTGCTACTTCTTGTAACCAAGTCTGCGATTTTTGCAGAGGTGCGAAAATATCTAAATAATGAATATTCGTTGCTAAACAAATTTGCTCGAATTGTTCCAACAAACGAGCAGTTCTAGCATTTTGCTCTGCATCGATTATGGGAGGCGCTCCAACCATCAAAACCGGAAATTTTTGTCTAGCTACCTGTAAAATTTGGCGAGTATTTTCTGTAGATTCAACAAAATCTATACGAGTTTTATCAGTTTCTATAGTCGTATCATTTGTTCCAAAAGAAAACACAACTCTACCATCATCTGCTGGACTTAAGCGGCAAGAAACTTCCTGCAACCACCGCGCTTTAATATCAGCACTAGTTTCTCTTCTAACTCCTAAATTGTAATAAGTAACGTCATATCCTTGTTTTTGGGCAGCAACACAAATTCTTCCCGTCCAACCGAGACACTCAGGATCTCCTGTGCCATTAACAAAAGAGTCACCAATAAAACAGATACGCATAAGCGGTCATTTGTCATTTGTGAATATTAGCCGATCTGGTCACTGGTCACTGGTCACTGGTCACTGGTCACTGGTCACTGGTCACTGGTCACTGGTCACTGTCAACCCCTTCCCGTCACTGACAACCCTTCTAAAATCAGGGATGGAGTGTAACACGAACCGTTCCAATCGGCATCGCTACCGAGGGCAACTAGCTGTTTGACGGCGCTGTAGATGTTACCTGCAACCATCGTGTCTTTGACGCGACCGATAATTTGACCGTTTTTGACTCGATAGCCGAGATCGATATTGATCGAAAAATCACCCGAAATACTACCGCCACCACCTAACATTTGATCCACAATCAGTCCGTTATCTAATAAGTTAATCAAATCTGACAAAGATTTCGTTCCAGGTTCTATTAATAAATTAAATAACCCAGGTGTCGGATAGCTACCTAAGCCTGGGCGAAAACCGTTTCCGGTGGTAGTAGTGCCTAACTGTCTACCTGTGGTGCGATCGCAATAAAAATTTTGTAGAACTCCATTTTGAACGAATACGCGGTGTTGGGTAGGAGTCCCTTCATCGTCAAACGGACAGCTAAATGGTCCTGCTTCTGGGTCTTGATATATCGTCAAAGCTTTAGCCATCACGGACTGACCAAGGCGTTCTGCCCAAGGGGAAGCTGTTTCTAAAACTCGCTTACCATTCAAAGCCGCTTGTATCGTTCCCCATAACATATCAGCCGCCTTGGAGGTAAATAAAACTGGAATACGCCCTGTGGAGGGCGCAACATTTGCCTTTGCCCAAGCCAGCCGTTGTAAGATTTGTCGGACTACTTCCTCTGGTTGGAGGCGATCGCGCTGAGTTTGTCCGTCAGATACGCTTAAAAAATCGTCACCTCGTACCCACTCTGCTGATAAGTAACAACTGAGTGTCGTATCGGTGTAGTGGCAATCTAGCCCCAGGGAATTGACCAAGCGGGTTGTCTCCATTTCACAATCCCACTCAGCACTCACCATGACTTCAGGAAAATCATCGCGGATTTGGGCGATCGCCTCTTTTCCCCAATCGATCAGCTGTTCGACTCCGATCGGTTGCCCTACATTGGGATAGATCGTCTGGGAGTGACTACCAAGTTCGATCGGTTCGGGTTCGTTGAGTTCGCTCAGAGCAAGGGCTGAACCGACTAGCGCCTCAGGTGATACAGAACCGTAAGCAACTGCTAGCCCTGGACGACCATCGCGCCACAAGCGCAAAGCCGTCCCCTCTGTCTGGGCGCTTTCTAGTTGCTTGAGGCGGTTAGCTTCAAAAAAGACAGGTCGAGATTGAGATCGCGCCTGATACACTTCCGCTGCCTCTGCCCCACATTTAGCAGCTAGCTCCAACAGTCGTTCTGCTAAGTTATCTTTTTGTAATTCGTAATTCATAATTCTAGGGAGTCGGGAGTCGGGAGTCGGGAGTCGGGAAAGAGAGTGGTACGTGGTGAGTGGTGCGCTCTGGAAGGGGTGTGGGGTGTAGGGTGTAGGGTGTGGAGTTGGTGGTATTCTCTCCCTTGTCTCCCTTGTCTCCCTTGTCTCCCTTGTCTCCCTTGTCTCCCTTGTCTCCCTTATCCCCTCAATTACGGTATAGAGACTTCTTGTAACAGCCAAAAACCGGCGAACGACTCGGTTTGTGGGTTGGACTGCACGGCAATAAAATGTACGCCATTAGCTTGTTGCTTAGCGCTGACAAAAGCTTGAGCTTCTGCTACAGTTTGCGGATTCTTAAGATTAGCCAAGATCCAACTCTCGCTAGCACCAGTTTCTAGCAGCAATCGTGCTACTGGACTAGTTTCCACCCTGATAAAAGCTAATTCGAGTCCAGACATCCATCCCGCTAGCGGTAAGGCTCTTTCTGAGAAAATCAACAGCCCTGGAATTGTTGTTTCTGGTGATAAACCCACCATCTGTAAAGGAAATGCCTCTCCAAAAGCAATTTCCCACTCATCCATATCAGCCAAAGCCGTTGCTTCCAGATTCACAAACGCCCACTGCTGTCCGGTTAGCGCATCTGGTAAGCGCTGTGGTGGAGATGATTCCATCTTGACAGATGGATTTGGTGTAGGTTGATATCCCGGCTCTTGCGGATAAACTTCATCCATCCGTTCTTTTAGCAATTGTAGTAGCGCCAGAGTGCGGCGACTTGGTTGGGCTGGAATGCCCAAATCTTTACAAGCTTTAGTAATCATATTATTCATCTGGCGACGGAAAAAGCGAAACTTCGTAGGTGCAGTTCCAGCTTTTGCCATTGCCTCTTGTAATGCCGTCCGCAACCAAGCAGAATTCACTTGGGTGCTGGGACAATACTGGGCATACCGAAACAGGCGAGTGGGATCGGTGCGCGTATCCAAAGGACTCTCGCACACCACAACCTCCCAAACTTTCTTTTGGTTCTCATCCAAGATTGGACGGGAGTAGAAATCTATCTCCCAAATGCTACCCATGAACTATCATTACGATTTCTTTACTTCACCTAACATCAACATACACGTTTTCTGACACTTATTAGTCAGTAGTGAGTGGTGAGTCAGTTATCAGCGACCAGTTATTAGTAATTTCTCCTCTGCCCCTATACATCTAAAGCCCCTCTGCTCTCTTTCCCCTACTCCCTACTCCCTACTCCCTGCTCCCTGTTAACTGATACAGAATTGATTATTAAAAAAATATTAACTATAAGAGTGCTTTATATATTTAGGAATGAGTCGTCTTTATTTATAAGCATTACTTATTAGTTTGCAACAACTAAATTCCTTTACTAATCAGGCTTGGATCGGCGTTACAAGCGAGAATTTTTCTCGTAGTATCAGAGATGTGATCGAATAAACGCGGCAAAGCTGTTTAGCAGCAACCCGTACTGTTTGACGCATCCCAAAGCTAGATTTTGGGATATTCAACGAGTTCCTTGCCTTGGTGAGGAGCAGGTGCGGTCGTGCCAAATTTCAGGTCGCGAACGCGATCTCTTAGGGTATGGGAGCGACCAACGCATGGTTGCTGAAAAGTGATAAGAAAGAGGCGTTTCGTCTCGACTTTCTGTCCGCCCACGCTCAGACTAAAGAGCTGCGATCTTCCTCCCGCGATCGCCAATTTGGAGGGCGACTCGTTGAGAGGACAGGGATACCTTATTTTATCCTGCCGTCTATAAAGAGGACAACTAAATGGCAACTTACAAAGTCACATTAATCAACGAGGCAGAAGGGCTAAATACCACGATTGATGTGGATGACGATACCTATATTCTGGACGCAGCTGAAGAAGCTGGGTTAGATTTACCATATTCCTGTCGTGCTGGTGCTTGCTCTACCTGTGCGGGCAAAATGGTCTCTGGAACTGTAGACCAGTCCGACCAATCTTTCTTGGATGACGATCAGATCGAAGGCGGCTACGTACTAACCTGCGTAGCATATCCTACTTCTGACTGTACGATTGAAACACACAAAGAAGAAGAACTTTACTAAGTTTGTAAGGGCAAGGCATTGCCTTGCCCTTACTCTATTCTCCACTCCCTAATTTGCGTCCCAGGATAGTAAAAGTTGAGGATGCGATCGCTCTTCCACCCCTGTTTAGCCAAACCACTTGCACCTGTTTGGCTAAGACCAACTCCATGTCCTAAGCCACCACCGACAAAAGCATAGCCTTGGAGGGCATTTTCTCCTTTGGTTTGGTCGTGTAAGGGTTCTAAATAAAATAGAGTGCTTCTCGGTGCAGAAAAAGCACTGCGAATTTCATCTTTTTCTAGAAAAATATTACCGCGATCGGTTTGGACGGCGAGTTTGATAATTCTACCTCCAGGCGATCGCTGCGCCACTTGTATTTGTTGAATGCTGCTGAAGTTAGCCAGCGGACTGCGATTCTTGGTTAAAAATTTCTGCAAGTCTTGGGTAAGTTGCTCGATACTGCTTTCTCTACGCCAGCGAAACAGCCGCGTTCCCGCTTCGTTGAATCCTCGCTGCATGTTGATAAAACGTTGAAAGTTGTTTTCATCGGCAAGGCTCTGACGCGATAAATTCCAAACGCTGTACGCGGAATCTACCAAAGATTTTAGATAAGGTTTATCTGAGCCATTCCAAACATCGCTAAAAACAGCCGTTACTCCACCTGTTGTAGAAGAATAGAGTGCGTCAACTAACTCGTTGTTATAAGTTAGCACCTTATTTCTAGTTGCTAAAATTGCTCTGTCTGCATTACGATCGGTATCTTTTAAGCCCACATAAACTTGACAATGAGTATCGGCGCTCAGTTCGTAACCGTCGATCGCAAAACGGCGCAAATTCCGTAAGGCATACGTTCGAGCAATAATGGTTTGCGCTTCGATCGCGGCGTAAGGTACATTTCTGCCAATTTCGTGGGGTACGACTCCCCGTAAATAGGTTTCAAGAGGCACGTCGTTGACTAAGGTATAAGTCCCGTAGGCATTCGGTTGCAGTTGCAATTTTCCGGCAAAGGGAATTCCATATTTGTCTTCTTTGCCTTGGCGAACTTGGATTAAATTTTTATTTGTACTCACTTCCAGGCGATCGCTACTATAACGATTACCGTTGACTTCCCAACTTACAATCGGCACTTGCTGCAAAATGCGGCTGTCTAAATGTGCAGTTTTCTTACCTTGAAGTTGAACGCTACTGAGCAACATGCGACGCAGAAACGGTGTGTTGTAAACTTGGCGTTTTGCCCACACTTGCCATTGTTCCGGCTGAGCAATTTCTGTCTCAATCCCTAAGGCACGCCATTGCTTTGCCGCGTCTTCCGCAGTCTCAAAGCTACGATGAGTGCTAAGAACTACCCGCTCTTGCAATACGGGTGTTACTAAAGTTTGCATCTGCACTACTAATTTGACATTGTTGGCGCTGAGCTGAGTTTCCTGCGGTCGCACTGTTTTATTTTGAGTTTGAGTTCGGCTGCTAAATTTGAGCTGGAGGCGATCGCCTGGTGTTGCTTGCAGCGTCAATTCATCTGTCAGTTCATCTCCAAAGCGCTGCACCACGCCAACTTTGAGTTGTGTCTCTTCACCCCGCGCTGCCAAAGTTGCAGTAGCCAATCCCATCCAGCAGGCGATCGTCAGTACGCCGTAGAAGAGAGCTGAGGGAGCTGAGGGAGAACTTGAATATATTCTTTTAACTTTCAACTTTTGACCTTTGACTTTTGACCTTTGACTTTTAACTTTTGACTTAAAAATATTTCTTTCCATTGGTATAAACGTGTAGGTGCGATGTCTGATAGATCTAACCTAGTTTCTCCATCAAATTTATCTCTCTTTAGTTGAGTTGCAGCAGAAGTGCAAATATATGTTGCATAATAAAGTCATAACGAGTATGATTTAGGAAGAGGTGATGCAAAGCGATAGACATGACAAAAGTACAAGAGATTCCCTTGAATCAGATTCGGCGACCTTTGCCACGGGAGAACGACCAGCAGAAGGTTAAAGCACTGATGGAGTCAATTCAAGAGATCGGACAGCAAGAGCCAATTGACGTACTGGAAGTGGAAGGACAATACTACGGTTTCTCTGGCTGCCATCGCTACGAAGCTTGTCAGCGTTTGGGGAAAGAAACAATCCTTGCCAGAGTGCGCAAGGCTCCCCGTGCAGTTCTGAAGATGCACATGGCTTAATCAGTGACCAGTGACTAGTAACCAGTTATCAATGAAGAGTAGTTAGTGAAATACTCCCGATCGCTAAATGCTGAACGAGAAATTAAAAATTGAATTGTGAAGTACCTTCCTAGAGCAATATCGCTCTAAGCTAAGAAAATCGAGTAAACCACTGAGTAGAGGCATATGAGTACCAATTATCAACAACATCAACGTCGCTTATACCCCACTCGCATCGATCTTCCGACCGACACTCGCTTGCAAGTGGTAGAGCTACTTAATCAAACCCTGGCTGCTACCACCGATTTGAAAACTCAGTTGAAGCAGGCACACTGGAACGTGAAGGGGACAGATTTCTTTCAACTGCACGAATTATTTGATGAGATTGCTACTGAGGTTGAAGGATATATTGACCTGTTCGCCGAAAGGATTACAGCTCTTGGTGGCTATGCAGTAGGAACAACTCGCGCTGCTGCCCAGTTTTCGATATTGCCAGAGTATCCTTACGAGATCAACAGTGGAGAAGATCACGTTGCAGCTTTAGCAGACCGCTTAGCAATCTATGGCAAGCACCTACGAGAAGCGATCGATAAAACTGGGGAAGTCAACGACGCAGACACCAACGATATGTACGTAGAAGTCTCCCGTACTATCGATATGCGGTTGTGGTTCCTAGAAGCACATTTGCAACCAACTGGACGGTTGACAGAACAAGATGGAGCTGCTATGAAACAACCAGTTGCCGTTAAATAATTTGTAGGGGCGGTTTTTTTTGGAGACCCCTGTACTAGAGTCAATAATTCTGCAATTAAATCCGCCCGTACGGGAGCCATGAGTGGCATAATCGCATATAGCCGATCGCCTACCCATTGCTCAAAATTGATTCAACATCAACTCTCGTCAAGTCAAGATTACACCCATGCGTTGCAGCAAATGATGCAGCGGGTGGGTGTTTCCAGTTATAAGACACTTTCCCAACAAGCAAGGGTATCTGAAAAACAAATTCGCAAGCTGCGGCGGGGAGAGATCGAGCAAATGCGGGTAGATGTTTTACTCAAGCTCAGTCAAGCGTTAGGGGTATCATTGTGGGAGCTAATTGCTACTTTCTCGGCGATCGCGCCTAATGTTAAAGTAGCACCCAATGAGAATTCACCACCAATTGCCGAATTAAAAAGAGAATACGATCGCTTGCAAGCAGAACTAGCCAAACAAAAACAGGAACTTAGAAAAGAATTTCAACTAGCCAGTTTACAGGCGATCGAATCTTGGTTGTTGCAATGGCCCACAGCCGCCCAAAAAGCTAAGGAAAACCCAGATTTAGCAGCAGTCAAACTGTTACCATTGGTAAAACCAATCGAGCAATTATTGCAACAATGGGATGTAGAAGCGATCGCGCCTGTTGGGGCTGAAGTAAAATACGATCCCCAACTACATCAACTACTATCAGGTAGCGCCCAGTCAGGTGAAACAGTCATCGTGCGTTACACGGGCTATCGCCAAGGTGAAAAGCTGCTCTATCGAGCCAAGGTCAACCCAATGTAAGGAGTGAGTGAGGGGCAAGGGGGGCAAGGGGGACAAGAGAGACAAGGGAGACAAGGGAGACAAGGGAGACAAGGAGGACAAGGGAGACAAGGGAGAGGGGGGAGACAAGGGAGACAAGGGAGAAACTATAGCCACTAGCCACTAGCCACTAGTCACTAGCCACTTCTACACCCTTTTTCTTCACGCTCTTACTGACAACTGATAACTGATAACTGTTCCTAAGTAGCTCAAAGCCTTATCAGAAGGACGATTACATAATCTCCCCTATGGCTGATGCCCAGACTGGGGTTAATTTGTTGCACTAGAAGAGGAGTAAGAGAGCAGACAATAATACATTATGCGTAAGCTAAACATCGGTTTATCTGAAGAACAACGCACAGGCGTAATCGAATTGTTGAACAAAGATCTAGCGAATTCCTATCTGCTACTGATCAAAACTAAAAAATTCCATTGGGATGTTGTTGGTCCCCAGTTCCGTTCTCTGCATGAGTTATGGGAAGAACAATATCAAACCTTGACAGAAACCATTGATTCTGTGGCTGAACGAGTTCGTGCCTTAGGTGGTTTTCCTGTAGGTACAGCAAAAGGCTTTGTAGAGTATGCTTCTATCCAAGAGCAAGCTGATAATGTACCCCTAGCAACTGAAATGGTAGCTCAGTTGGTAGACGATCATGAGCTAATCATTCGTAACCTGCGCGAACATATCGACAAATGTTCTGAAGAGTTTCATGACGAAGGTACGGCTGACTTCTTGACTGGTTTGATGGAAGGTCACGAAGAAATGGCTTGGATGCTACGTTCCTTCATTGAAGGTGAAGCACTGCAAGCAGATGGTAAGAAGTCGGAATTAGATAAAGTTCCTGCTATGCGTTAGTTGGATTTAGCTATAGTTTGTGAGTAAAAAAGGCAACAGATAGACTCTGTTGCCTTTTGTGTTAGGGCGAATTGAATTCGTGGCAATACAAATAAGGTGGGCGTTGCCCGCCCTACAGTTTTTAGATTCGATGGGTGAATAAATCTTTACTCTTGGTCGATCGCTGGGTGCGAAAACTGACGTTAACTCCTTCGTTAGATTGCTCCATTAATAGTAAAGGCGTAGGTTTTGCTTTTTGATCCCAGTGGATATATACCAATCTTCCTTGAATGGTCGGTTGCCAGTTGTCGTGGTCTTCAGCAGGGCTGAGATAAGTTTCAATACAATCAATAATATCTTTAACTGTGGCAGAAGTTGTTTGAATTGGTAATTTGGCTAAGCGAATTTGCACGCGAAATAAAACGCATTTATTTTTTTGAATTGTGGCTCCAGTTTCATATTCCACTTCGACAATCTCATCGACTTGCTTTCCCCCACTACTACCAGCAATTCCTACAACTCCTGCATTGTTATTAGCAGGACGCAGGGCTTGAGAGATTTTATCTTTGATCTTGGCTTTAATTTGACTGATGATGGCAAAATGGAAAACCTCTTCCGCCATCCGCATTCGTAAATAATCGAGATTGAGTTCGCGAGAATTAATTAAATCTGGGTTTTCCTCAATTCTCCGAATAGTTTCTAGAGCTAGCTTTAATTGTTTTTGTGTCTCTTGAGTGCGGAATTGTTCTATTCTCACTTTTTTTTCTAGCTGCTGGAATTTCAGCTTGCCAAAAACAGCAAGACCAACTAGTAAGATGAAAAGTCCGCCAGAAGCAGATGCCCAAAGAACGGGAAACTCAGCAGGTGGAGGTGATATAGCTTGAGTTTTTATAGATTTTGGCTTAACTGATGCTTGAGCGAAAAGCAGTGGGAGTGACATTTTAGGCGATCGCAAGAACTTGATTCCTATTTCTTAGGATGCCCAAAATCAGTTGTTAGTTATCAGTGACTAGTGACTCGTGGCTGGTGGCTAGAAAGGAGTCAAGCCACTGGTTCCATCAGCCACTAGCCGCTCACGACTCACTTAGGATAAATAGCAACTTTGATAACTTGCCGTTGCTGCATATCGTGAAATACTTGTTCTAGGTCTTGTAGCGGACGGCGATCGCTAATGAGTAACTCGAAGGGAATTTCTCGACTGGCGAGCAGGGCTAAGGCGGCGCGGACGTATTTTGGCGTGTTGTGAAATACGCCTTTAAGTGTAAGTTCGCTGTAGTGCAGTTGTTCCGTATCTACGGTAATTGTGGTATCTCTGGGACAACCCCCGAAAAGATTGACTGTCGCCCCAGGTCTCGCGCAGGCGATCGCAGTTTCCCAAACGCTGGGGATTCCGGTAGCTTCTATAACGACATCTGCGCCCCATCCATCTGTTTGTGCTTTGACTACGGCGGGAACATCTGCTAGTTGACGGTAGTTGTAAGTTTGGGCTGCACCGAATTTTTCCCCGATTTGCAATCGGCGATCGCGTCCGCCAAACAACATTACCTGTACCGATTGCTGGGCTAAGACTGCAACAAACATTAACCCAATCGCCCCATCACCCAACACGACGACGCGATCGCCTGTTTTTACGTTCGACCTAGCAATTCCGTGCAGCACGCAAGCCAAAGGTTCTGTCAGCGCCGCTAATTCATCCGGTAAGGTAGGAGGAATTGCTAGAAGATTGTGTTGGACAATTGGGGCGGGAATTTTCAGGTATTGCGCAAATGTACCGTTATTCCAAGTTAAGTTGAGACACAGGGAATATTCTTGTCGTTGACAGAAAAAGCATTTCATGCATGGGGCAGAATTATTCGCAACAACGCGATCGCCCACTTGCCAATTCTTGACCTCTGCACCCACCTCGACAATTCGTCCAGCTGCCTCATGTCCGAACAAAGTTGGTGGTTTGAGCATTTTGGCATGTCCGCCCCGTCGCCATACCTTGAGGTCTGTCCCGCAGGTTGTTGCTGCTGTGACTTCTAATATGACCTCTCCCGTTCCTGGGTTAGGTTCGGCGACTTGTTCTAAACGCAAGTCTTCTCGACCGTATAGCACCGCAGCTAGCATTTTTTCTAGTGTTTAACTTCTGCGGTTGATTGTATCAAAGAGTCGGGAATCGGTAGGAGCGGGTTTGGCAACCCGCCCGTACGGGAGTCGGGAGTGGGTAATTGGTAATTGGTAATTGGTAGTTGGTAGTTGCCCCTCTACTCCCCTGCTTCCTTGTCCGCCTCGTCTTCTGACTCTAACTCATCACTTCTACCTTCTCAGAAATATTAGTTTCTACGGGAGTTCGTTCGATCCCCAAAATGGGGATTTCTTGCCGACAGTGAGTGCAAAACCAGTAAACTTTTCCATATCGGATGTGCCGTAGTAAAGTATTATCGCAACATGGACAAGCTTGAGTTTTCCTATTCATACTTGGTTATCTCCGGATCAAAAAGAAAAATATTTATGAAAGAGCAAGATTCTGAGAGAGAATGCGCCCATTTTGAGCAATGCGGTTAGTGAGTAATTCTTGATAAGCTGCTTCGTAACCATCTACCATTTGGGCGATCCCAAAGTGCTGCTCTACATATTCTCGGCAAGTCTGGCGGTTGAGTTCTAAAGCTTGAGGTATGGCAGCAACCATTTCTTCAATAGTGTTACAAATAAATCCAGACTTCCCAGGAGAAATGACCTCTGGTACGGAACCTCTATTCAAACCAATGACTGGCGTGCCTGTTGCCATCGACTCTACCATGACTAAGCCAAATGGTTCGTCCCAGGTAATCGGAAATAGAGTTACAGATGCATTGCCAAGTAATTCGATTTTTTGAGCGCGATTGACTTCTCCAATATATTCAATATGCTTACCATCAATTTGTGGCGCAATTTCTCGTTCAAAGAAGGAGCGATCGTTAGCATCAATTTTGCCTGCAATCTTCAGCGGTAAACCTGTCTGCTTAGCAACTGCGATCGCGTGGTGCGGTCCTTTTTCTGGTGACAGTCGCCCTAGAAAAGCAAGATAAGATGGTTCTTGGGGTTGGGCAAAGAAAGAATACTTTTCGACATCGATCCCGTTATATACAGTTCGCAAATAATTGAGATCTAATTGCCTTTGGGCATTACTAATACTGATATATGGTTGTTTGTGATATAGCTGAAAGATTTTGCTATTTTCTGGCGTAAAGTTACCGTGTAGCGTGTGGATAGTTGGTGTTTTGACTCGGGAAGCAATTGCCAATACTGCCAAGCCTATGTGAGAGTGAATCAGATCGAATTCTGCCGCTCTTTCATAAACTTGACTGATTTCCAACATCTCATAGACTGTATAGTCTTTGATGTCTGGATCTAAACGGATAGCATGAGGACATACTGCTTCTAAGCAAGCCAAAGTTTGAGAGTCGCCAGAAGCAAATAATGTTACCTCATGACCGCGACGTACTAATTCGTCAGTCAACTGACTCACAACTAATTCTGTACCCCCGTAGGTAAGCGGTGGTACTCTCTCCCACAAAGGCGCAACTTGAGCAATTTTCATAGTTAATTGCGATCGCTGAGTAGTAAGATAGAAAAAAGTGGTATGAAATGATGAATTTTCCAGCCAGCGCAAGTATTAGTACTTAGCATGGTTAATTTTTACATACCATGAAAAACGGAATGCGAACAACCAAACTGGGCTTGTTTTTTTGGTAAAGTTCACTACAAGTCTAGGATTCTAATTTAAGTCTTACTAACGTGTAGAGCCATCTATCCACGGGATCATCTGTATGTCTACCTCACAGCAATTGTGGGTAGAGAGGAAATCGTAATTTCACACCTAATTCGCTCTAAAAATTCCCCGCAATAGTTAAAATAAGCTACCTCTATTTAGAGCAAGACAGTGAGAAAAAAGTGGCGATCGCATCCAATTTTTGTATCTTTGTGCGTTTGTTTGGGATTTGCTACCGAAGCATGGGCAGATCAATGCGCTTACGTTAGTAAAGAACAAGCTTTAGCAGCAGTTTCTAGATTGCAAGTCGGTCAAACTATATATCAGTTATGCGAACCTTGTGGCGATCGCATTCCCAACCAAATCGCGATCCAAGATTTAGCAGCTGCAACGACAGGCAGTCAGGATTACTGGGAGGTGAGAGTCAACGGCGCGAATGTTGACTTGGCATATATTTTTGTAGATAACGAAGCTGCCAATCAAAAAATCAACTTAGCTGTAGCGGTTGGCTGTCCGGCTAGAGATGTGAGTGTTGTCTTACCAGAAAAAAAACCCAGTCGTCGTCCCGCGCCGCAAAGGAGTGACTGGTAAAAACGCTTTGTAGAGACGTTACATGTAACGTCTCTACAAAGCTCACTTCTCTATTCCAACTTCTCAAACAAATCTGCTAAAACAACGTTGGAAAATAGAAATCCTTGCGGATCGGTTAACCGTAACCGCCAATCGCCTACGAGGTTCTCGCCGTAAAACATGTTGCCAATGACTTTGTTCCAGCCTTTTGCATAAAAAGGTTGGGCAATCGCCCCTGTCATTGCTATCCAGCCCTGATGCTGATATGGTTGCAAGCAAGTCCAAATTTGTTGTATCTTGTCATCTCCAAATTGAGATAATGCAGATAAACTGACTCCCTCTTTCAACCTTAAGCCCAACATCAGAATGTCTAGTAAAACTTCCTCCGGTGGAGTTTGAGGACAATCTAACACTCCTCCAGCAGCGATAAAATTTTCTACCCAGTCAGAGTATTCTTTAGTTTTGCGAGGACGGGTAAATCTTTGATTGTTGGTGTAGCTGGCTGCACCCATACCAAAACCGTAGTAGGGGCGGTTTTCCCAATAAGTTCGATTATGACGACATTGATAGTTTGGCTGGGCGTAGTTGGAAATTTCGTAGTGATCGTATCCAGCCTTTGTCAGAGTTTGCTGGGCAAGACAATACATTTGCACTGTCAGTTCGTCTGAAGGCAATGGACTTGCCCCCGATTGATAGTAGCGTCCGAAAACTGTTCCCGGCTCAATGGTTAAGTCGTAAATTGAAATATGATTGGGTGCGATCGCAACTGCTTTTAAGAGCGATTCTTGCCACTGTTCTAGAGTTTGGCGCGGTAATCCAGAAATCAGATCGAGACTGAAATTTTGCACTTTAGCCTGACGAAATAATTCTACAGCTTGCCAAATGTCATTCAGATCGTGCGATCGCCCGCAAGCTTGCAACAATTCTGACTGAAATGCTTGTACGCCCAGACTGAAGCGATTTACCCCAGCCGATAAGTATGCTTGGAGTTGGGCGAGGGTAAACGTACCTGGATCGATCTCCATCGAAATTTCTGCTTGAGCAGAGATCCCAAATTGACGTTCGAGCCTTGCTAAAATTTGAGCTAGCTGACTGCTAGATAATAATGAAGGCGTTCCACCGCCAAAAAAAATTGTTTCTAAAGGTTTGCCTAAAGCTGGTGTAGCAGCAATCTCTTGAGACAAAATCTGCACGTAATGAGAAATCGTACCAGATGTCTCACCCCGCAAACGATCCCCCACAACGGAAATTGGAAAATCGCAATAGTAGCAGCGCCGCCGACAGAATGGGATATGTATGTAGGCTGCACTGGGAATACCTGAATGCGCTAATTCTAAAGTTAAGTTTCGTGGAGTCAGATTTAATCTGGTAGTCACGGTAAAAAGTTGCGATCGCAAAACAACAGGAATGAATAAATTCTTTTGATTTTGATAGTGTCTTTTTGCTTTACTAGTTGACTTCGCTAGTAAGAATCATACCAAAAATGGGTAGCTCCATATACTAAATCTCTATAGTTTTTAGGGCAAAAGAACTCGAATCGCAGCTAGAATCTTGTCTTTAGAGATATCTAAGAATTCCTGTTTCTGTTACTCAGATTGACCCAAAATATCGGTAAGTTTACGCTTGAGACTGAAAGTGGGAATCGATAACTTGAGATTTGTCAATAAATATTTACAAAAAAGAATAGAAAATAGGAGAGAAGGGAGACATGAAGAATGAATTTAAAAATTATAGTTGTAGATTTAAAGCTCGGTAATCTAAAAAGAATTATGCCAAAAGGAAGAGAACCACAGATATTGGGAAAGAAAAAATAGACTTGAACTACATTTTCGCTCCATTGTGTCTCCTGTCTTCCTTGTCTCCTGTCTCCTGCTTAACAAACTATTTTTTAACAATCTTCTTGTTAAGAGTAGTATTAACCGTCGCGATCGGACAGCACCTCATAACCTCAAGGTTATATCATAGAGCCAGTATCGATAAATTGCTGATTCTCATACCAACCCAGACAGGGGAATCCAAGCAATGGAGTATAACCCCAATTCAATTGGACTTAACCAATGCTGGACGCAATCATAATTATTACATTCATCATAGCAGGAGCCGGAATCGGCTTCTACAGCATAGAGCTGCTGCCAGAAACCGTGCAGCGGCAAGTTACCAATCTCGATGCGCTACGATTAGTCATCGCTGTTTTTGCGGCGATGATTGGTGGTGGAGTCGGACTGAGTTTTCAAACAACCTATCGCCGTCTCGAAACCAAAGTTCGAGAGATGCCAGTTGACGTTTTATTAACACGCGCAATTGGCATGGTGCTGGGGCTATTAATCGCCAACTTAATGCTAGCCCCCCTCTTTCTGCTACCGATTCCCCAAGATTTTAGCTTTATCAAGCCCCTAGTAGCGGTTTTGGGTAGCGTCCTTTTCGCTTTTACAGGGATCAATCTGGCTGACATCCACGGACGGACGTTCTTACGGTTGATCAATCCCAATTCAGTTGAGACGATGTTAGTCGCAGAGGGAACGCTAAAACCTGCGGCAACTAAGGTTTTGGATACGAGTTGTATTATCGACGGTCGAATCGAAACGCTGCTAGCTACCGGATTTCTAGAAGGACAAATTCTCGTTCCACAGTTCGTCATTCAAGAATTGCAACAACTAGCAGATGGGGCAAAAGACCTCAAACGATTGCGGGGTAGGAGGGGGTTAGAGATTCTCAACCGCATCCAAGCAAGTTATCCAGAACGCATTGCCATCCATTCGACTGACTACGAAGATGTGCCTACAGTAGATGCTAAGTTAGTACGGTTCGTGCAGGAGATCAACGGTACTCTTTTGACCAACGACTACAACTTGTCTCAGGTAGCGAGTTTACAGAAAATACCCGTGTTGAATCTCAACGATCTGGTACAATCCCTGCGTCCGAGTTATTTGCCAGGAGACAACATCGATCTGAAGATCCTCAAGGAAGGCAAAGAACCTAGTCAAGGCATAGGCTACCTAGAGGATGGGACGATGGTAGTTGTCGAGGACGGTAGTAGCTATATTGGTGGCGAATTGCGCGTTGTTGTAACGAGTGCTTTACAAACCTCGGCGGGAAGAATGATCTTCGCCAAACCACAAGCATCAGCTTATGCTTAATGGTTACAGGAAGTAAAACGGGGAATATGGGGCGCAAGCTTCGGACAAAATTCTGCGATCGGTGTGGGCAACCCGCACCGATTTTGTTTCGGGTACAATACGACGAGTCGGCAACTTGGGTTTTCGTATGTGAGAGTTGTTGGACTATCGTGAGTCAGGATAATCCTTTTTACCGCTATGGTGGCACTTGGAAAGCACGGAAAAGGAATTAAACGTGTAGAGACGTTGCACGTAACGTCTCTACACATTTAACGTTTCTACATGATTTCTTTCCCTAGAGGGTGTAAATGTGGAGCGATCGCCAGATAGTCTACGGTAGGGATGCGATTCAATACACCTCGGTTATCGATTCAAAGATCTTGAAGATCCCCCAACCCCCTCCTGAATAAATTCAATTTCTGTGTAATTATGCCGCAGTTGGAAGCCGTCGTTGCGAATATCAACGATTTGCAAAATGGGGAAATGCGACAAGTCTCTGTAGGTGAGACTGATGTATTATTGGTACGTCTAGCAGATAAGTATTACGCCCTGGGGGCATATTGTACCCACTACCAAGCACCGCTAGCAGAAGGGGTATTGTGCGACAACCATGTTGTTTGTCCCTGGCACAATGCATACTTCGATTTGACGACAGGCGAACAGCAAGAACCTCCAGGCTTAGATTCTCTACAAAAATATGAAGTCAAAATAGAAGGCGATCGCATTATTGTTAGTATTCCAGAAAATGCTGCTGGGCGCAGGCAGCCGAATCTGGCTGAGTATAACCCTGAAGATAAACGCACGTTTGTCATTTTAGGTGCAGGGGCAGCAGGGGCGCACGCCGCCGAGACATTAAGAGTGGCGGGGTATCAGGGACGGATCGTGATGGTGACGCAGGATGACCGATTACCATACGATCGCACTTGGTTGAGTAAGGATTACTTGACGGGTAAAGTGACTCAAGATGATATGCCACTGCGATCGGCTCAATTTTACCAAGATTGCCACATTGAAGTCTGGTTGAATAAACAGGTAGTGCAAGTTGATGTTAGTAGTAAATCAATCTCATTTGCCGATGGCGAGTCGCTGCAATATGATGCCTTACTGTTAGCCACAGGTGGTAAGCCACGCCAACTTAACGTTCCTGGTAGCGACTTGCAAAATATCTTTACCGTTCGCAGCTTTGCCGATACCGATCGCATTTTAGCGGCAGCAGGTAATGCAAAACGGGCTGTCGTTATCGGGTCTAGTTTTATTGGCATGGAAGCCGCTTCTGGATTAACTCAACGGGGTTTAGAGGTGACGGTAGTATCCCCCTCTACCTTACCTTTTGAAAAGATTCTAGGGGCGGAAATTGGCAAGCTATTTCAACAAGTTCATGAGGAAAACGGTGTGAAGTTCCATCTGGGGAGAAAAGCGACTCAGATTGAGGGCGACGGTAAAGTTGAAGCTGTAGTGTTAGATAATGGCGATCGCTTGGATGCCGATTTAGTCGTAGTCGGAATTGGGGTTCAACCTGCAACTGAATTTTTGCAAGGGTTGGAGTTACACCCGAAGGATGGAAGCGTCCAAGTCAATGAGTATTTACAAGCTGCTGATGGCGTTTATGCTGCGGGTGACATTGCCAGATATCCAGACTGGCGGACGGGAGAACCCACGCGGATCGAACATTGGCGGGTTGCGGCACAACACGGGCGCATTGCTGCTTACAATATGGCGGGACAGCAGGTGAAGTATCGTGGCGTACCGATTTTTTGGACGATGCAATTTCAGTTTCCCTTACGATATGTCGGACACGCGGAACAATGGGATGAAATTATCTTTCAGGGTGACTTACAGCAACGGGAGTTTCTGGCATTTTACGTCCAGGGCGATCGCGTTTTAGCTGCTGCGGCAAGTCAAAGGGATACGGAGGCTGCTGCAATTGTAGAATTGATGCGCTTGGATCGAATGCCTGCGCCAGATGAATTGCGTCGTCCCGATTTAGATTTGGTGGAATTGTTGCGATCGTAGGGGCGGGTTCACCCGAAGATTTTACTTCAACACCGATATCTGAATAAACCCGCCCTTGATTTACGTAATTTTTGACGATTTTAATATTTCAATACAAATGAATGCAGATAATTTATTCAGCCGAGTGTCTTCCCCTTGGCTGTTTGTCCCAACGCTATATTTTGCCGAGGGTGTTCCTTACGTCATCATCAACAATGTTTCTGTAATTTTCTACAAGCAATTAGGTGTAGATAATACCCAGATTGCTTTTTGGACGAGTTTTTTATATTTGCCTTGGGTATTAAAGATGTTTTGGGGACCAATTGTAGATGGTTACGCCACTAAAAGAAAGTGGACGATCTACACTCAATTGGGTATGACTATCTGTTTATTAAGTTTAGCTTACTCGTTTCAAGTTTCCAACTTCTTTTTAGTTTCTCTACTAATTTTAGGAATTGGAGCATTCATTTCAGCCACACATGATATTGCTGCTGACGGTTTTTATATGTTAGCTCTTGAACGAGATGCACAAGCATTTTTTGTTGGTATTCGCTCGACATTTTACAGATTCGCCACAATTTTTGCTTCTGGAATTGTTGTCTTTTTGGCAGGACAATTAGAGCTAGAATTGGAAGATATTGCTTTAAGTTGGACGATCGCGATCGCGCTATCGTCTGTCATTTTTGCTGCGATCGTTATTTTTCATTGGTTTCTTTTACCTATCCCTACTAATGATATAGAGCAAAAAGTCTCAGTTAAGACAATTTTTAGCTTTTACACTCAAACTGTTCGGTCTTACTTTAATCAATCAAAAATTCTGGCAGTTCTGGCTTTTATTCTCTTTTACAGATTTGGAGAGGGAATGTTAGTAAAAATATCTGCTCCTTTTTTGTTGGATGAAACCGCAGTTGGAGGACTAGGGCTTTCTACTTCAGATGTCGGATTAGCTTACGGAACTATCGGAACTTTTGCCTTGGTGTTAGGTGGAGTAATTGGTGGCATATTAATTGCTGAATTTGAGCTTAGAAAAATAATTTGGTGGATGGCGATCGCTCTGAATTTACCTAACTTATTTTATGTTTATATGGCTTACACTCAGCCTGCGATTACATTAGTTTATGTATTAGTAGCTATAGAACAATTCGGTTATGGATTGGGAATGGCAGCTTATAGCGTTTATTTAATTTATATTGCCAAGGAAGAATACAAAACCTCTCATTTTGCTATTTCTACAGGCATTATGGCTTTGGGAATGATGATCCCTGGATTCATCAGCGGCTATCTTCAGCAGGTTTTAGGCTATCCCATGTTTTTTATTTTGATATGTTTTTTAGCAATCCCAGGAATATTCACCCTTTATTTTATTCCTCTAGATTTAGAAAAGTGTGATAAATAATACTAAAAAAAATCAATCTAAAAATAAACTAGCGAGTTGGGCTATAACTCTTGAGATGGATGCTGATAAAAATGTTCGTACATTACTGTTTTTATAGTCATCGTCGTATAGAGTTACATGCTTACCTCACCCCAAGCCTTACAAAATATTTTCTTTTGTCCAGAAGAATCTAATTTTTATTCACATTGTGTAGAAACTTTGGTTTTAAATAATTGTTCTAACTCAGAATCTATAATAGAATTTGGCTCTGGCGATGGTAGTCCTATAATTCAGTCACTACTAAGAACAAATTTCAACGGAATTGTACATGGATTTGAGTTAAATAATTTAGCTTGTCAAGAGGCGAATTTAAAGGTTGAAGCATACGAACTTAGCGACAAGTATAAAGTAGATAATCGCTGCTTTTTTGATGCTACTAAACCACAGGCTAAATATCTGATTTCAAACCCGCCTTATTTACCAGCAATAGACAATAAGCTTTTGCAGCCTTTATTACATGGCGGGTTAGAAGGAATTACAATTACTCAAAAGCTGTTAACGTTAAATTACGAAAATGTCCTGGTTATGGTTTCTAGTTATTCTAATCCAGTCGGATTAATTAACTACGCGATCGCCCAAGGATACTCTGTTAGCAATTTCATGATTTCGCCTCTAAAGTTTGGCTATTATAGCTCCGAGCAAAAAGTTAAAAACAGAATTCAAGAGCTACAAAAGGATAACAGAGCGTTTTGTTCGGAAAATATCTATCTTTTAGCAGGTGTTTTATTTACCAAAAAACGTAGTTGCAAAGTCGATTTATCTACAGAATTTTCTCAGTTGATAACTTGTTTGTAATTGCAAGATATCTCGGAGATCCCCCCAACCCCCCTTAAAAAGGGGGGCTTTTTTATCATCTCATTTGCTCTGCTTCCCGCACCGATCGCGTTACCGCAGCACCTGCGCGATCGCTCAAAAACTTTTGCTGGTCGTAGCCTAATACCATTTCCCATGCATCATCAGGATATTGAGATATGAGTGGTAAGGCAACGTCATCTAACATCCAGCGACCGTGCAATTCATCTACCTTGATATGCAAATCCCAATAGCTCATGGCGTTTGCTGATAGTCCCAGCCGTTCGCCAGCAGCTCGGTAGTTGCGAAACCCAGCTGGCACGGAAAGCTCTCCATAGAGCAATCCACCAATGTAACGCAGGAAGTAACGCTTGCGTTCGGTAAGCAAGAAACTATGATTGATGTTTGCTAGCACCTCCCAAGGTACGAGATCGAAATACGCCTCTGGTTGAGTTTGCATTTCCACTGCTTCAAGCATTGTCGTAAAGTGGGAAGAGTGCTTGCGTGCCAACCGACCACCACCGTATTCTTCTACAAGTAATCTTGTCAATACAGAATGCACTTCATTCGCAACGCCTCCCAGAGTGCGGGATAGCTGGCTTGCTTCTACTAATCCATCTAGAGAAGCGATCGCCAACAGACGACGGTAGCCTGCTTCACCGACGCGATCGCGAAAGTACCGAGCATCGTCAGACAATGGTGGTTCGAGATCGACAGCGACGCGATCGAGCAGTGCTTGTCTGATATCTATGCCTTGAAACGCAACGAGATCGAATTGGCTTAATTCCCACTGCTGCCAAACTTCCTCAATTCGATCGCGGATCTGGCTCAAGTAAGGCGATCGCTCGTTAGTATAGCGCCGCAAATCGTCGTACCAAAATAGTTTTAGCCGATTGATGCGATAAAGTACGCGCTGGAGAAACAGATGTGCTGCATCATCGCTAGATCCTTGCGAATAAGCCGCCTCAATTGCCGTGGCGATCGCTTTTTCAAACTCAGTCGCGATTTGAGGCTGTGCAGTTAGCTTTCGATCTAGATCTTCCATTTCTAGCAGTTGAATAAACTGCTGTGCCTGTTCATAGTATTGAGTGGCTGTTAGCGTTGGCGTAATCTTTGGCTCAGCGCTTGAGGTTACGATGTCGCTGTGCATTTATCTGCTTCATCCTTGAGATAACTACTAATAATCTTCAGTCATCGTTACTGCACGATACATCTACCGTTGGTTATTTAATGAGTAGTAGGGGCGCACATCTATGCGCCCGTACAAGAGTAGTGAAATCAGCAATTACCCATTAGCTGAAGCAATAAACGTCCAAGCCGCCATATACGTTCCAGCATAATTGTTGGCATAATCTGCATTGCTATCTGGCACAAACCAGTCAGGGATTTGCTTCTGCTGCCGAACTCGTTCATCCAACCCGATTTGGAGAGAGATATTTTCGTAGACAATTTTTGCCTTTGCCGCATTCAGCATATCTTCTACTAACTTTTGCAACCATTCGGCTCGAACAAACAGATTGTGCGATGGATGGTTGCCATAGGCAAAAGGCACAATAATAACCAAATATCCCTTTTCGCTTGTCAACTGACTCAAACAAAATTGAATCAGTTCTCGATCGTCTTTTTTCTCCAAAGTTTCTTTATCAACATTGTGGAATAGTAGCCCAGCTAGTACTACTGCATCAAACTTCTTATTTTCTGAAGCTAGTTCCGGTAGTAATATTGATAAATCTTTGGCAATGAATTGCTTGTTAGGATATAGGCTTAAACATTGTTCGATCGCTGCTTCACTATGATCGACTCCAACATATTCACAACGCTCTGGTAAATATTTACTCAAAGCTGCGTTGCCACATCCCAAATCTAGTACGGAAAATGACTGTTGCTGAAAAGCTTCATTGAGAAACCAAACTGAAGGGGCATACCGCGTAGCATTTTCAGGAGCCTCAAAGTAAGAATAATAGTCATCTTGAAAACGTTCTTCTTCAGAGGTCTTCCGGTCGGGTGGTAACTCTTTCCTCAATAATGCCATTGATACGCCCTAATTTACTTTAAATATTTATCTAGCAATTTCTCAGTACGAAAAACATGCTACCTATCCTCAGTTGGATAGACTAAGTTATGTATTGAAGGTCACATAGACTTGAAACTCTTATATTCGATCTCTTTTGTCTCCATCTCCTTTTACGTCATTTTTCAAGCAGATTTCGACTGAATAGCCTATGTGACTTTTAAAGTCATACCCATTTTAGGAGTTACTTTAATAGCAATAATCAACCACTGGACAGATTTCATTTTCCTGATTCAAGTAGCAAAATTAACAAGTAACAAAGTTTTTACAAATCGTGATGAATTGGACTGACACGCCTCGGCGTGTTTTTCAGTATGGCAAAAAGAATTGGCGCGATCGCGAAGCATCATCCTATCAAAGTTGGTTGTTCGAGCGATTTCATCAGCCTTTAGTTACAACTCCGCCACTACCTCAGTGTCAAGTTTGCGTTATCGTTCCCGTGCGCAACGAAGCCGAGAATTTAGAGAGTACGCTCTTGGCTTTGTACGATCAGCTCGATTTAACTGGAAAGTTGCTGGATCGCAATCGTTATGAGATCGTGCTGCTAGCAAATAATTGCAGTGATGAATCAGCCGCGATCGCCCGTAATTTTGCTACTACTCATCCAGATCTGGTTCTACACGTAGTTGAAAAAACCTTCCCTGCGGCTGAGGCTTATATCGGTCGAGTGCGTCAAGTCCTGATGGATGAAGCCTATCGTCGTCTGAGTTCTATTGGTGGTGAAAGACGAGTTATCGCCTCTACAGATGGAGATTCGCGGGTTACGCCGACTTGGATCGCTGCTATTTTAGACGAAATCGCCAGCGGTGCTGACGCTGTAGGAGGACGAATTATTACAGATCGTGAGGGTCGCACGGCTTTAGATCCTTATACAAGAGCTTGTCATTTGCGCGAAGTCGGTTATCGCTTTCTGATTGCCGAGTTAGAAACTTATTTAGAACCCGATCCAATCGATATTTTACCCCGCCACTTTCAACACTACGGGGCAAGCCTTGCCGTCACAGTGGAGATGTACGCTCAAGCAGGAGGAATGCAACCAGTCCGTACTCCTGAAGATGTAGCGTTCTACCAAGCACTATTGCGAGTCAATGCCCGTTTTCGTCATAGTACCCGCGTGCGTGTCTTCACGTCAGCTCGAACTACAGGACGCACAGATGTAGGATTGGCAAACCAACTGAGCAAATGGGTGGAAATGGGGCGATCGCAGCAACAATTTCTGGTAGAGTCGGCGGCTGAAGTCGAAGCTCGATTTGAGTGGCGACATCAGTTAAGAGTTTTGTGGTGGAGTTATCTTTGTGACTATCAGCCAACTCATAATGCGATCGCTTTATTAGCAAATGCTTTAGGTGTGAACTGGTTGTGGTTAATGTCAGAGTTAGCTCAACCTCAGACATTCGGTTTACTTTGGGAAAAGGTAGAACAGCGTCAGCAAACAGAGGGATTCTGGAGGCAGCGCTGGCAACTTGTGCCAATTCAGGAAGCAATCTCAGCACTGCGCATTCGCTTAGAGAAATTGCGTCACCAGCGAAGAAAGGTAAAAGTTGAAAGTCAAAAGTCAAAAGTCAAAAAAGTAAGTTTTAGCACAGATACCGCTTTTAGCTACTACCATAAAATCAGTTAAATCTGAGACAATCTATGATTTGAGATTTTGGCTTGAGAAAACTTTTCTACTTAGATAGAAAGCTAATTTAGCTGAATCCTTTTAGTTGAAATACTCATCTTTTGACTTGTGGTTTTTGACTTTTGAATTACTTAAATCCTTCTACGTAGACGCTGACAACATCATTTTGCCAAGCTGCATCAACTCCTGACGCAGCCACAATTGCTTGCCCAATTGGATCTTTTGTTTCTGCATCTCCACAACAAGAAGATGCTTGTTTGACTGTTACCTTGACATTTTGAAATCCAGCAGTTTCAACAATCTTTTGGTATTCATCTACTAATAAAGCACCAGCTACACAACCAACATAAGCAGCAATATCTTGTCGCACTGACTCAGAAAGTTGCTGTTTGAGTGCTGTATCGGAAATGGCAATTCTGCCATTTGGTTTTAAAACTCGATAAATTTCTTGGAAGACTTTTGGTTTATCGGGAGATAGGTTGATGACACAATTACTAATAACTACGTCTACAGTCTCGTCTGCTAGGGGTAAGTTTTCAATTTCTCCCAATCTAAATTCTACATTTTGTACATTCGATTTTTGAGCATTTTCTGTTGCTTTGGCGATCATCTCTGGTGTCATATCTACACCGATCGCTTTGCCTGTAGCACCAACTTTCGTCGCAGCAATAAAACAATCAAAACCCCCACCCGAACCTAAATCGAGAACAATCTCACCTGGCTTGAGTTGCGCTAAATCAGTAGGATTACCACAACTCAATCCTAAATTTGCCTCGGCTGGAATTGTATTGAGTTCCGCTTCTGCATAACCTAAAGCAACAGCAAATTCTGTTGTGTCAGTGGTAGGAGTACCACAGCCACAACCTGTCTGTTGTTGAGCAATTTTACCGTAAGCCGTTCTCACGTTTTGTTTTACTGCATTGCTATCCATAGTTTTTATCTCATCCATTGCTAGAAACTTAAAGTGATATCTTCCAAGCAACATTGATTTACATCAATATTGATTTATATCAATATACTGGCATACGACATTGATGGATGTCAATATAGAAATATGAAATTATCTAAACTACTTACTAATTGCTGTCCACCCCTACTTTCAGGTTTCATCAAAGCTGAAGCGGCGGCTCAACTCGCGGCTATGTTTCGCGTTCTTGGGGAACCTGCACGATTGCAAATTCTGAGTATAATTGCTTCTCATCCTAACGGTGAAGTCTGTGTTTGCGAGTTAACTGAACCCTTGGGGTTATCGCAACCCACTGTCAGCCACCATCTCAAAGTGTTATATGAAACTGGCTTGTTGCAGAAAGAAAGGCGCGGCAACTGGATTTACTATAGTCTGGTTCCCCAACAGCTCGACGCACTGAGAAATGCTTTGCTTATTCCTCAGCGCGAAGATACATTAAGTTGAAGTTTTGAATGTAGATTTTATGATTTAAACATTGTTTTTTTCATTTTTAAGAGATTGAATAAGTTGCTCTACTCTTTTTTTAATTTGCGATCGCACCTGTCGAAAAGTTTCTATTGATTGCCCTTGAGGATCTTCCAATTGCCAATCCTGGAAGACTTCTCTGAATATCCAAGACTCAGGTAAATTGACACCACAGCCACATAAAGAAATAACTGCATCATAATCTTCTGGATGAAAATCGCTTAAAGGTTTCGATTTCTGGCTGCTAATATCTACGCCAACTTCTGACATCACTTCTACTGTTAATGGATCGATGTAGCTAGCTTCTAAACCAGCACTAGTAACTGAAATGTTTTCTCTTCCTAATTGTCGGGCAAAACCCTCCGCCATTTGAGAACGACGAGAGTTGTTTTTACACACAAACATGACTCTTTTCATAAGTCAAAAGTTGAAAGTTAAAAGTCAAAAAAAATAAGTTAATTCGGAGAGACTCGCTCGGATTTATTTCACTTAAAAGCACTGACACAACGCGGATCGCGCAGAGAAGCTTTTTCTGGTTCGCGAGGAAACCAAGCTGCTGTACGCTTGCAAATTTCTACTAGCATCAGCATGACTGGGACTTCGATTAAGACTCCCACCACAGTAGCCAAAGCAGCGCCAGAATTTAAACCGAATAACATCACCGCTGTAGCGATCGCCACTTCAAAATGATTGCTGGCTCCAATCAATGCCGCAGGTGCAGCATCTTCATAAGCAAGTTTGAGTTTTAATGCTGCTACGTAGGAAATTAGAAAAATAAAATTCGTCTGAATAAACAGCGGTACGGCAATTAAAACGATATGTATAGGATTGTTGACAATTAGCTCACCTTTGAAAGCAAATAAAAGCACGAGAGTCAATAAAAGTGCAGCGATCGCAACGGGACTGAGATATTTTAAAAATCGCCGTTCAAACCACTCTCTACCCTTATGTTTCAGTATCCAGTAGCGACTATACATTCCCGCAGCTAAGGGCAAGCCAACATAAATCAGCACTGATAGGACGATAGTTTCCCAAGGTACGCTGAGATCGTTTGCTGCTAACAACCATCTTCCCAACGGCGCATACAAAAACAGCATGGCTAGAGAATTTACTGCTACCATCACCAGTGTATGTCCTTGATTGCCATAAGAGAGATAACCCCACATCAATACCATTGCCGTACAAGGGGCTATGCCTAGTAAGATTGCCCCAGCAATGTAGGAATTCGCCAACACAATTTCGCTACCTCGGATAATTTCCGTACCAGATAGCAAAGGACGAAATAACCACCCCAGAAAAAATTGAGCGAATACAACCATCGTGAACGGCTTAATTAACCAATTCACAACTAAGGTGAGAATGACAGGTTTGGGCGATCGAATTGCGTTTGTTGCCTGAGTGAAGTCGATCTTCACCATAATTGGATACATCATGAAAAAGAGGCAAATAGCGATCGGAATTGACACCTGATAAATGCTCATGGCATCAAGAGCCACTGCTATGCCCGGAAACAACCTACCTAATAAAATTCCAGCAACAATACACAAGAAAACCCAGACAGTCAGGTATTTCTCAAAAAAACTCAGACGGTTGACAATTGGCTTTGATGCAGAACTGTTAATACTCATTGTTGCTTTAACAAAATCACTGCTTCTTGGGTAAAAACCGAAATTCCTGTAAGGGCGGGTTTATTGAGATCTTGGTATGGAAGTAAAGTTTGTTGGTGAACCCGCCCCCGGTGTGCGATCGTACCCATTACCCATTACCCATTACCAACTACCAATAATTATTCATCTCCAGCTTTCCAGGCGATCGCTTTTTGGGGTTGCGGATCGGGTAATTTCAAAGAAATTGCAGCCGCCGCAAGTACGAATACCATCGACACCCACAAACAACCCACTAAGCCAAATAGCTGAAAGATCAAACCAGATAGCACTGTACCCGCTAAGCGTCCACCAGAGTTAGCCATATAGTAGAAGCCAACATTTAATGCCACCTTGTCATCATCGGTGTAGGCAAGGACGAGATAGGAATGAATTGCTGAATTAAAGGCAAAAATAATCCCAAAAATTGCTAATCCTGCCACAATTGTTAAAGCTGGAGACACCCTAAGTTGGAGCGAAAGAGCGATCGCGGCGGGAATTGCACTCAGCACAAACGTCCAAATTTGAATCGTTCTCCCTTGGGGAGCCGCTCCCGAACCCAACCAGCGCAGCAGATTGGGCGCTAAAAACTGTACTGTCCCGTAGCCAATCACCCAGCAAGCCATGAATCCCCCGACCTGCTCGAACGTCCAGCCAAGCGTGCTGTAGAGAAACACGGGGAGGGCAACTACAAACCAAACATCTCTCGCACCGAAGAGAAAGAAACGAGCCGCAGAGAGAATATTAATCTCCCTACTTTTAGAAAAGAGTTGGGTAAATTTAACTTTCGCCTTAATTTTGCCCATACCTGACGGTAGCAGTACTCCCGTACCCAAGATTAAGCACAGTCCTGCTGCCATAATTAGCAGGGCATTCACAAAGCCAAATTGAGCTAGCAAAACGCTACCCACAAAAAAGCCAACTCCCTTCAGAGCATTTTTGGAGCCAGTTAATATAGCTACCCATTTAAACAGTGACGACTGCGCTGACTGGGGTACGACCAAGCGAATCGCACTCTTAGAACTCATCTTGGTCAAGTCTTTGGCAATCCCAGAAAAGGCTTGCGCGACCATCACGTAGGTGACTTGCAACCACACAGCCCATTCTGGATTGAGCAACGCCAGCATAGCTAAAGCAAAAACTTGTAGTCCGATGCCACCATAAAGAGTCAGCTTTAGACCAAATTGAGAGCCGATCCAACCTCCAAGAAAATTGGTGACAACGCCAAAAATTTCGTAAAACAGAAACAACATGGCGATTTGCAAAGGAGTGTAGCCCAGCAGATGAAAGTGCAGTAGCACCAACATCCGCAACGCTCCATCGGTAATTGTGAAGCCCCAGTAGGCAGCAGTAACGAGGGCATAGTTACGCAAATTGGCTTTATTTCCAGCAGTGGAAGTCATGGTTGTTGGGTGGGGCGAGACAGAAATTAAGCACTTATGTCAGAGATCTCGATCCCCCCTGCCCCCCTTGACAAGGGGGGAGTACGTAGCCCCCTTTTTAAGGGGGTTGGGGGATCTAAAGTTTGCAAGAAGGAGATTAGTAACAACGGGCAATCTTGCGGGCAAGTTCAACCATGCGATTTGCATAGCCCCATTCGTTGTCATACCAGGCTAAAACTTTGACTTGTGTTTCATCGATGACCATTGTTGATAGTGCATCTACAACAGCCGATCGCGGATCGTCTTTGTAGTCTACAGAAACTAAGGGACGTTCTTCGTAACCGAGAATGCCTTTGAGTTCTCCTTCTGCCGCAGTTTTGAGCAAACCGTTAATTTCCTCTACTGTGGTAGGACGCACGACTTCAAACACGCAATCGGTGAGGGAGGCATTTAATAACGGCACTCGCACTGCCAAACCGTTGAGCTTACCTTGCAGTTCGGGATAAATTAACCCGATTGCTGTAGCGGAACCCGTTGTCGTTGGAATTAAAGATAAACCCGTCGCTCGCGCCCGTCGCAAGTCTTTATGCGGCGCGTCTACGATTGTCTGCGTGTTGGTGTGGTCGTGGACTGTGGTAATGACTCCATGTCGAATTCCCAATCCTTCATGGATAACTTTTACAACTGGAGCCAGACAGTTTGTGGTACAGGAAGCCGCTGTGAGTAAGTGGTGCTTGTCATGTTCGTAGAGGCGATCGTTGACTCCCATAACGATATTTAACGCCTCTTCCTTAACGGGTGCAGCCACAATGACTTTTTGCACTCCCCGCTTAAAATAGGGTTCGAGTAAAGTTGGGGTGCGGAATTTACCAGAACACTCCAATACGAGATCGACTCCCAACTCATCCCACGGGACTTCTCCTGGTGTGGGGGACTCGCTGAAACTCAAATACTTGCCGTCAATAGAAATGCGATCGCCCTCTGCTGCTACTTCTGGTGTCCAACGACCGTGGACGGAATCAAATTTAAGTAAATGGGCGGCGGCGACTGCACCACCTTTAATTTCGTTGATATGTACGAAGTCTAGTTCCGACCATCCCCAGGCAGCCCTTAATGCTAATCGTCCGATCCTACCAAAACCGTTGATACCAACTCGAATTCCCATTACTTTACCTGGTTGTAGTTAAAATTTTGCTTGTCTGCGTAATAACTGCCCAATTGTCAGACCAATTTGGGATTTGCCTTCAAAGACGGTTCCCACTTTGCCTCGATTGAAGTAGATATAACTCAGGCGATAGCCTTCCGCTGGTAAAGGGATGTAACCCACGGAGCTAACTAAAGTTGGCGCACGCTGAATATAGAAATCGACAAATCTTCGCACGGCAGGTTTGAGCTGAACCGATCTGGCATTAACGTAGATAAATAATGGTCGAGACAGAGGCTCGTACTGTGCTTTTTCTACTGTCTGTCGCGATGGTAAAACTGCACCTCTACCGCTATCTACTGCCAGAGCCTTCAGCTTGTTTTGATTTGCCTCGTAATAAGCAAAGCCAAAATACCCCAACGCATTCAGGTCTTTGCTCACTCCCTCTACCAATTCATCATCATCTTCGCTTGCCGTGTAGTCCTGGCGGCTAGCTCTGGCTTTACCGACTACTGCTTCAGTAAAATAATCAAACGTACCCGAATCTTTACCAGCACCGTATAATTTTAAGGGGCGATCGCTCCACGCAGACCTGATTTGCTGCCAATTCGTAATTTTTCCCTCTGCCGCTGGCTCCCACATCTTTTTCAGTTCGGCTACAGTAATATCTTTAGCCCAGGTATTTTGAGGATTAACGGCGATTGTCAGCGCGTCGTAGGCAACGGGTAGTTCGATATATCTAATTTTGTTGTTGTTGCAAGCTTCCATCTCGTCAGTGCGGATCGGTCTGGAAGCATCGCTAATGTCTGTTTCTCCGGCACAAAACTTTTTAAACCCAGCACTCGTACCAGAAAAATTCACGAGCAACTGTGCGTTCTTGCCCGACGCTGTGGTTTGAAACTCTTCTGCTATTGCTTTGGTGATGGGGTAAACTGTGCTAGAACCGTCCGTCTTAACTGTAGCTGCGGGTTCTGAATTATTCGCTTGAGCGAACCTTAACGGTTGCTTGGTTGGACTAACTGCGTTTGGCATTGCCATAGCAGTTGCGATCGCAACACCAAATCCCGCCAGGAAAATAGAAATACTGGCTATCGTTTTCATATGCCTCACCCCTACACTTGAAATCAATTTGCGATCGGGGAATCTACCTTTCTATCATTTCAAAAAAAATTGATTTGTCAAGAGGGGATATTTGGCTCAGGATGAGGGCGTATCCTCGCAGGGACGGGCGGGCAGCAATTGACTGAAGCGGCGATATTCCGATAAATATTGTTCTAATGCAACGAACTGCGATAAATTCAAGCTGTAGTAAATCCAGCGTCCTTCCTGACGCGATCGCACTAAATTAGCTTCCTTTAAGGTTTTGAGGTGAAAAGATAGCTTAGATTGAGCAATTCCCAGTTCCTCCGACAATTCGCACACGCAAAGCTCTGAGGAGCGTAAAAGTTCTAGTATCCGAATGCGTAACGGCTCAGACAAGGCATGAAAACCAGATGCGATCGCGTCGGAGGTGACTGAGAAAGAAACTTGCATCAAATTTTATTGAAATTATACGTCTGACTATATGCTATTCTCTTTCGCGCAACACAGCTAGCATTTGTTGTCTGACGGCTCTTGCCCACAAGTCAAAGTTAAAATCTTCTCCATTGGCGATCGCTGAGTTTGCTGCACGATCGCGGTCTTTCTGGTTGTACTTGGCTTCAACGTTTGTTTCTTTCATGATGGCAAACAAAATGATAGCTTAATGAGTAATTTTACTCATGCATAACTTACTGTAAAAAATCTTTACTTAAAGGTAATTTATGCATTAGCATTGGTAAAAACAAAATATCAATGCCTTGGCGAAAAAACTTCTCTCCCTTGGCTGAGATCGCTGCTAGTATTATCAAATACAAAGTTATTGAGATCGACTGTTAACTCTCAAATTCCACTTTTAAGAAATTGCCTTTGCTCAATGAATGTAAAAAAAGCTATAAAAACAAATTAAAAGTGTAGCCAACCGCGGTAGCAAAGCTTAACGAAGTTATCGCAATTGTTAATATTTTTTCCCACTACGTAGAACATGCAAATAATCAAAAATCAAAATAAATTATTTTGCAAAACATAAACTTATTTTGTCATCAACCCATACAGCTTTGAGCCTCATGGTTACGATTGTTGTTGCCATAAATTTAATTTTATCTGTGCTGCTTTGCTATGTAGCGCGACAAATTTGGCAAATTCGCCGCAAATTAGCACGGACGGCTGATACACTAATTGCGATCGAGCGTTGCACTCGTACCGTACTGCGCGACGCACCAGAAATAATTTATTGCGGACAAGACAGTATTTATCGCTTGAGGCAGAGTGGCGAACCACTGCAAATACAACTACAACAACTCAGACAATTGATGTCACTCTCGGCGATTGGATGGCAAACTTGGATTAGGTTTCGGAATTCGGCATATCCCTTTGGAGCAGCAAGCTACAAAATTCGGAAGTCATGAACGCCTATTTATAGTTGTCTAATTTCATAGTCGTCCCATTAATATTTGAAATGGCTTTAGTTTGATGCGAACACTCATTCAGTCAAAGTAAGAACTTCATCGCACAGCATATCACTCTAGCAGTGGCAAGAAAACCTAGCGAACGATTGTTATGGTCGATCGCCCGATTCCCAAGCCGCTTGAAAGAAATCTCGTTCGCACAACATAGCATAGCGATAAGTTTTTTGTACGGTATCGGAGTTGCTAGTGTAGCGATCGCTCAATTTTTCGAGTTGTTGCGCTAGCTGCTCGAATTCTGGGCTGTTGTAGGTACGAATCCAATCGCTGTACTGATGTGTGAGAATACCCTTAGTTGCCAACTTCTGTCCCAAATAAGCATAAAGTCTCATACAAGGTGACATTGCCACAGCGGTTAAACCCACATCTTGACTCCAAGCAGTAGCCGACAAAAAATCGATATAGCGACGAGTGGCTGTACCTGGTTCGACAGAACTAATATTGACTCCCCATGTGGCTGCATACCCGGCATGAAGCTGAAGTTCTTGCAGTACGCCCCCAGCTAAGCCATGAAACAAATTAAATCCTTCCCAATCAGGTGCTTTAGCAGCGGCAATACTGTAGGCACGGGCAAAGGCTTCAAGGAAAAATGCATCTTGCCCGACATAGTAAGCAAACTTCTCTCGCTCCAAGGTTCCATCGGCTATACCCCGAACAAATGGATGATTTAGACAAGCTTGAGCTAAATCTTGGTTAGTTTGCCACAATTCGCTGGATAGAGACATATAAGTAAGTCGTAAGTCAGCGGTGATGGTCACTGGTCGCTGGTCACTGGTCACTGGTCACTAGTCACTAGTTAGGTTACAACAAAAACCTTAATAAAACTGAAGTTACGCCACCAAGGAAGTTAAAGAAATTGGGTTTGCTCTTAGGTGTTTCTGTTTGCGGTGCTTGCAGTTGGTTTACAAAGGCTTGGGCAGTGTCATAGCCTTCATTATTTCTCTGCCGTAAAAATAACCATTTGGCGCGTTGAGCATCCTGCATCGCTCCCGGTCGGTCTAGCAGTTGGTAGCGGGCAATACCTCGCGCCATGTAAGCTGGGGCGTATTTGTCGTTTAAGCTAAGAGCTTGATTGAAATAGCCAATTGCGCCTTTAGGGTCGCCTTTTTGTCCTTGAGCAATGCCCCAACGATAAAATTCTTCAGGCTTTGCTGCTTGGGTAGGAATGGCGATCGCCCCCTGCAAACTAGTACCGCTAAGATTAGTTGTCTTCAAGTCTACATTAGCTAAATAGGCATCGCGCAGATCGGCTCCACTCAAATCTGTTTGCTCCAACTTAGCACCACTCAGATTTGCGCCATACAGAGAAGCACCACTAAGGTTTGCACCGCTTAGGTCAGCCTCGCTCAAATTCGCCCGACTCAAATTAGCACCACTTAAATTCGCCCCCCGCAGATTCGCCTGACTTAAATTAGCTAAGACCAGACCCTCACCACTAAGATCGCATCCTTCGCACTGTTTTGTTGCCAGAAGTTGTCTAGTATGTTCCAGATCTCCCGCACGAGCTGGAGGTGCGAAGTGCAAAGCAGTCAAAACAGTAGTGATGACGATGAGTTGAGTTTTCATAGGTGAGGATAGAGTCAATTGCTAGGCGATCGCAGATGGACAATACATCTTAACCCAGAATTTTTCGAGAGTCGGTAGGGGCGCACAGCAGTGCGCCCCTACAAGAGCCAGGAAGGGGGACAAGGGAGAATAGCAACCAATAGCCATCAACTATTAACCGTCAACTAACAACTAACCCTTTTTCAAAGTTTTCAAATTCAGCGTATAACAGCCCAGTCTACCTGGAATCCGCTGCCATCGTCCTTGGGTAGCTCCTCCCCAGAGGGTTTTACCAATCCGGTCTTTAGCTTTGACTAAGGCACGTCCGTCAATGTCATCGCCGTATAGCACTTTGGCAACTTTCTCAGTGGTAATCACTTCACCAGGATGCTCGTTCACCACCACTTCCACAGCCGCAGTCAGACTGAGATGATTGTAGCGAGGCAGCATATCATCGCTTTTACCACGCCGCGACGGTCGCCGACGAGAACTTACGGGTAAGCGGGAGGTGTTAGCCGTGGCAGATTCCGAATCTGCTGTAGGTTCCACTAGGCTCAACTTGTAAGTATAGCAAGCTGGTTGATCTGGGACTTTTTCCCAAATCCCTTTATCCGTACCTTGTCCGAGGGTATCATAGATCCTGGGTTTTTCTGCTTTGACCGCTTCTGCATCCATGTCACCATACAATGACCAGATGATATACTCCACAGTTAAAATCTTGCCCTGGTTTTCCTGCAATAGCTTTTCCACTGCTTGAATTTTCGTCAGATTCTGATATTCTGCCTTCATTGGAGTTTTAATAGCCGAAGGAGATCTGGCAGTGTCCCCGCTCGTCTCTCCTACCTCCAGAGGTGTTTCGGCAACTTCTGTTTGGAGTTGTGGTTGGGCAAGTTCAGCTTCTGCTTGGGGCTGTGGTTGGGCAAGTTCAGCTTCTGCTTGGAACTGTGGTTGGGTAAGTTCAGCTTCTGTTTGGGGCTGTGGTTGGGTAAGTTCAGCTTCTGCTTGGAACTGTGGTTGGGTAAGTTCAGCTTCTGCTTGGGGCTGTGGTTGGGTAAGTTCAGCTTCTGCTTGGAACTGTGGTTGGGTAAGTTCAGCTTCTGCTTGGGGCTGTGGTTGGGTAAGGTCGGATAGAGGCTGAGAGAATGATTCGGGTTCGGGTGCAGTTATACCAGATAGGGTTTGCCGTGGCTGTTCTTCAAAAGCAGTCGTTGGCAGCTCAAATGCATGTTGCATTGGAGGTAAGCTCACTTGGTCTGCGAGGAGAGCATTAACGTGAGTTATTTGTTCTCTAGCATGGGCTGCTTGGCGTTGGTTCGCTTCTAGTTGAGCATGACATTGCGATCGCATATCGACTAGGCTTTGTACAAACTGTTGATTTTCTACCAACTGTGCTACTAGTAACCCGTTGACATGCGACAATTGCTCTTTGAAGCGAGCTACCTGTTTCTCAGACTCTACGAGCTGGGTGTGGTAAAGCTCTTTCAGAGCAATTAAGTTTTCGATTAAGTGTTGAAGTTGTCTATGAAGAGGCATTTTTTTCAGTATTAAACTCCTTTCTAGTTAGCATATTGGATACACCATAGCTAGGTTTTGTTTGTCATGCCATCCAAAAAGGTTTTTGTTCGAGAGTACACAGTCCGCGCCCACGAACGTACAATCCATACTCGGTTATATAAATTCATCTGCCAGCAATGCAGTCAACCCACGGAACGGGAGAGTTATGGTCCTAGACCTCTGTATTGTGAAACTTGCCGTCCTCCCATGTCTCGTATGGTGGAAGACCCGAAATACAAAAAGAAAAAACCCAGACCCGTACTGGTTAAGCAGGCAAAAAAAGCTCGGGCTAGGTAGTCATTTGTCATACCCTTCGGGAAGGGCTATTCTTCGAGAAGACACCCTTCGGGTGTCTACGCCTACGTCATTGGTCATTTGTACTGATAGAGAACTGGTGCTACTAGACGATCGAGAAATCCTGATAGGATCGGCGATCGTCCGCAGATAGGAGACAGAAGGTAAGAGTAAAAGAACTTAGTAATTGATAACTAATTTTTCTCACCTCTCACCTCTCACCTTTCACCTCTGATGTCCAGTGACCAATGACTGACTATGATTCGACTTTTACTCCACGCCAGAAGGCAATGTAACCCTCAATATTTTTTGCCTTCTCTTTGGCTGTGGGATAGTACCAAGCAGCATCTTTGTTAACTTGTCCATCAACGACAACATTGTAGTAGCTGGCAGTTCCTTTCCAAGGGCAAGTCGTATGAGTGGAAGATTCTTGAAAATACTGCTTGTCGATCGCATCGGGAGGGAAGTAGTGGTTGCCCTCAACAATCTCTGTTTTGGAGCTTTCAGCTAAGACAGCTCCATTCCAAATTGCTTTCGCCATAGTTAATTATTTTGCTTCAATTCACAAACTCTCCAGATATCATTATGACTCTATCAAGAGCAGGGAGCGCATGAGCAGTGACCAGTGACCAGTGACCAGTGACCAGTGACCAGTGACCAGTGACCAGTGACCAGTGACCAGTGAATTCTCGACTTACGATTTACAATTCATTCCTCTTCGTCATCAAAGTAGAAAGGAGGCGATTTGAGACGATTTTCTTCTGGGATGACTGTATCCTTGTCGAAGTCACTATCTGAATTTTTATTGAAGTATGTGGGTAAGGGTTGCCTTGATTCTGCTGGAAGGCGATCGCGACTATGGCGGTTAGGGGTGCTACGGGTGAAAGTTTTCCAGGCTGCTTTTACACCTGTGAAGACGCTGCGAGTATTCACCTCGACGCTTCTTGCTTGTTCCTTGGCTCGATCTAAATTGCGATCGACTTGCTTGGCAATTTGTGCCGCACTTTTTACCCCATCGCTCACATCATCGGTCAAATCGCTAATTTCTAACCCTGTCAAGCGAATTGCTTCTAAAGTTGGAGGCAAATCTCGTTTGAGCGTATCGAAGAGTTTTTCGGCACTGCGAGATGCCCGTGCTAATTCGTGAAAAGCTGGCACGGCTGCCACTAAAACTGCTGTGAGGCTAATAGCAACTAGCAGTAGTGACAGTCCGAGCCAAAACAGCGGATCGATCGCAGTGGCACTACGGGCGATCTGTATAAGCAGTACGGGAATCGGAAGTAATCTCATTATTTTGCCGTTTGATGGCTTGACGCTCTTGCTGACTGGCTTCAACCCCAGCCGCGATCGCCTCTCGCAATCGTTCTAATGTATCATCCCAACTACGTAATGCCGATCCTGAAAGACGGTCTGCCTGGAGTTGCACGCTAGTCGATAAATCTTCTGCTAGTTCTGGGATAGCATTAGCAGATTTTTTCAACAACTGTCGCGCTTCTCGTCCGCTACGTGGGGCGATTAACATTCCAGTTAAAGTGCCGACGGCAGCACCTAATAAAAAACCGCCGATAAAGACTCCTGAACGGTTGTTAGGCATATATGAGGGTTTTCTCTCTACACTCATTGTAAGGTCAGTTGTCAGTTGTCAGTTATCAATGTAGAGACGTTACATGTAACGTCTCTACTTGCGACTTCATCTTGTATATCGATGCTTGACTCCTACGGGGAAGTACTCTGGATCTCCGGTGGGGGCGAGGGATACGTGAGGAATTTGATATTCGGGGGGGACGTAATTGGCAAATTCGCTATTGAGTCGGAGCAATTGCGCGTGAATTGAGGTGGCGATCGCATTTCTTTTTGCTTCATTTCCCTCTACCCCTGGTGCTAACTCTACCACTATAGAGAAGAAACGGTTTCGATCGGCATCTTCCTTCACTTCCATTACAAATTTACCCGTCACCCATTCTCGAATCTGCGGTTGTTCTAAGCCAACGATGACATTTTCGGGATAGATATTTGCGCCAAAGTAAGAAATAGTAAAATTAGCACGCCCAAACACGTAGACGAAAGGTAGAGCATGGATGCCTCTCGTTCCTTGTTGCTGTAAAGTGACGATCGGGTCGAATCCGTGCGATCGCAAAAATTCCAGCATGGCATCGTAAGCAATGATTCCACCTGTATCGGCAATGTGATATCGCACGAGGGGAATGCCATTATCGCCCGAAAATAGTAGCGTGCCGTCTTGCACTTCAAAAAAGCGGCTGAGCGGATCGTATTGTACTAAGGTGGGTAAGCGCGATTCCCCAAATAAGCTACGGGCTACTTCTGGATTCTCTGCTAAAAAACGTCGGATGCAGATACTCAAAGGTGTTTCATTGCCTAACACGCCAGCATCAGCCGTGCCGTAGAGTGAAGCAGAATCATAGTAGGGATTGTTTGCTCCCACTCGTTCCCCTACTAAACTCCGCCACTCTTCGCTGAAGACTTCTCCTGCTAGGACTAATTTGATTTGGTAGCGCTGCCACTCTATGCCGTTAGCTCTACCAGTGTCAATGACATCTTTGAGAAAGGGCGGATATCCCAGTAATACTACTTGCTCGAATAAACTACCCAGTTCTTGCACGACACGGCAGATTTCTGTTTTGTTATTCCCTGGAGTTACAACAGTGATGGGATAACCCTTACTTGCCAAGTGGCGACAGCAATCAGTTGTAAACATCCCACCTACCCAAGTTCCCAACGTAAAACAGACAACTGCTAGAGTGGGGCGGGTGTCAGCAAAAAAGCTATCGTGAAATATTTGTTCAAAGCGGGTGGCAATTTGCAGTTCGTCGGTCAGGTAGCGCAACCAATACGTTGGTTTCCCCGTAGAACCCGATGATGCTGCTACCATATCGCATCTTTCTAGTTGTCCGTGCCGACAAAAATTTGGCAGGGAATGACAACGTAGGTAGTTGTCTTTTGTCAGTAGCGGCAGTTGTTGAAAGTCTGCCAAAGTTTGAATTGCTGTTGGCTCGATTCCCCGTGCCGTCAAAAAAGTTTTGTATGCTGGTACAGTTGCAGCCACATCGCGAAATAACTCTAAGGCAGCAGCTTGAGGAGAAACTTGTTGATGCTTGCTTAGTTTCGTTGCTAGAGGTGTAGTGAAAAACTCTTGCAAGGCTGTTAATACGCGATCGCTTTGTTCTTGCTGCATTACCTGTGATTGTTTTCGACCAACCGGATTGGAACGATCTTATCAAGACTATTGCAACAAAGTCGATTTACCTAAACCACTTTGTTGTTTCATTCTTCTTGCTTTTTTGCTGTTTGCTTTTCTCGGCGATCGTGTTGTTACTCACTAAAATCTCTACAATGTTAAGTAAGGTAAAGCTGTTGTTTAGAGATTGAGAGTTAGGAAAACAATAATGATATTCGGATTTGGTAAAAAAATCGCTATGCCTTCTCCTCAGGAGGCTTTACCCGGACGATCGCAAGCAATGCCCGTACCTCAGACTCACTACACAAATGGAAATCCTCTCAAGCCGCCATATCCTACCGGTATGGAGACAGCTATGTTTGGTATGGGCTGTTTCTGGGGTGCAGAACGCAAGTTTTGGCAGTTAGATGGCGTTTTTATCACTGCTGTTGGCTACGCGGCTGGCTTTACGCCCAACCCCACTTATAAAGAAGTTTGTTCGGGGATGACGGGTCACAATGAAGTTGTGTTTGTCGTCTACGATCCCAAAGTCATTAGTTACGAACAATTGCTGAAAGTTTTCTGGGAAAACCACGACCCAACTCAGGGTATGCGGCAAGGAAACGATGTCGGAACCCAATACCGTTCGGGAATCTACGTCTACTCTGAAGAACAGAAACAATTAGCAATAGCAACGCGAGATACCTATCAGCAAGCCTTGACTCAGGCAGGATATGGCAAGATAACCACTGAAATTATTGATGCTCCCGAATTTTATTGGGCAGAGGAATATCATCAGCAATATCTGGCAAAGAATCCTGGCGGGTATTGTGGTTTAGGGGGTACGAATGTAGCCTGTCCGGTGGGATTGATAGCAAGTTAGAACAACGTAGGGGGGCGTTAGTAACGCTCCCTACTATAGAAAATATTTATAACTAGAAATAAAGTTAATAATTAATCAACTAATTTTATTTTTCTCGGCGCGATCGCAACAAATATCTTTAAAGTTTCACTCCGACAACAAATAAAGTTTTTCGTAAATTTGTTTGGCTCTGCTCTCTACTCCCTAAGTCTTCGATCGTAAAGCTTTTTACCAACAAGCAATCTGTCGCGAGTTAGATGAGAATTTTTCCCCTTCTTATTTAAATTGCAATAGTAAAAGCCTTTTGTTGTCTGAATTAAAGCTAATCTCAGACAAACCTTGCTGCATGAATAACTATTTCAAATCTAACTCTAGAACTATTTTATATCTACTAAAAACATATCTATCTTTGGTAGATTAACAAAAATTAACAAATTCGTATATGATAAGGAAGGCTTGCATCAAATGCCTTCAAGTTTGGCTTGTCTACTTCTACGTTTGCTAAGGATTCTACTCTGACATGGTTGCATCGATTCCGAACCCTTTACAACAAAGTGCTTTAAACCAAAGTGAAACGCGATTGAATATTGGTTATTCATATACATATAAGGGGATTATAATTGCCTTAACGATTATTGTGACTTGGATAGCTAGTTTATGCTTTCTCCTCTCAAGTCAACTAGAAAAACTGGGAATCTGGGGAATTCTATTAGCAATAGTTTGGCAAACATTTTTGTATACAGGCTTATTTATTACAGCCCATGATGCCATGCATGGACTAGTCGCTCCAAATCATCTCCAAATAAATCGCTGGTTTGGTAGAGTCGCTGTAAGTTTATATGCTTTATTTCCTTACAATCGATTGCTGCAAAAGCACTGGGCGCATCACCGACATCCAGCCAGTCAACTCGATCCCGATTTTCACAACGGCAAGCAGAAAAACTTTTTTGCCTGGTACTTATATTTTATTGGAAACTATTGGAGTTGGCGACAAATCATTGGATTAACACTCCTTTTTCATAGCGCAAATGTATTATTAAATATATCTAGAGCCCACCTCATTTTATTTTGGGCGTTACCAGCAATTCTCAGTTCGGTACAGTTGTTTTACTTTGGTACGTTCTTAACTCACAGAGAACCAAGAGCAGGCTACGAAAATATTCATCGCGCCCAATCAACTCACATAGTGTCTTTCTGGTCGTTTCTTGCTTGCTACCACTTTGGATATCACGAAGAACATCACGAATATCCCCAAGTTCCTTGGTGGAAATTACCAGAAGTCTATAGGATGAAAAGAGAAGAATCAGTTATCAGTGACCAGTGACCAGTGACCAGTGACCAATTACACAATACTCATAACTCGCTACCAGCGACAGTACCAGTCGCAATGACAATTGCGGGATCGGATAGCGGCGGCGGGGCTGGAATTCAAGCAGATCTGAAAACTTTCGCCTTCCATTGCGTACACGGTACGAGTGCGATTACTTGTATCACGGCTCAAAATACTTTGGATGTTACGCGAGTTGATGCTTTACCTGCTGCTGCTGTTGTTGCTCAAATTCAAGCGGTGGTTGAGGATATCGGGGTTCAAGGTGTAAAAACTGGGATGTTGCTCAACCGGGAAATTATTACAGCCGTATCCCAGCAAGTTGAGAGCTTAAGTATAGATAAATTGGTTGTCGATCCCGTGATGGTGTCGCGCACGGGAGCGCAGTTAATTGATGATGCAGCAGTAACAAGCTTGCGATCGCAACTCATCCCTCTAGCAACCATAGTCACCCCTAACCGCTACGAAGCGCAGATCTTAAGTGGGAAAGAAATTCATAGCTTAGATGACATGAAAGCTGCGGCTGAGGACATTTTTCGCCGGACGGGAGCAAAGGCTGTGTTAGTCAAGGGTGGAGGAATGTTAGGAGAGGTGCGCGGCGTTGATGTTTGGTTTGATGGCGATCGCCTGGAGATAATAACGACAACCCAAGTCGATACAAAAAATACCCACGGTACGGGTTGTACCCTAGCCGCCGCGATCGCAGCCAATCTCGCTTTGGGGAAAGAGCCATTAACTGCTGTACGGCAAGCGAAAGAATACGTTACCACAGCCTTGAAACACGCCCTCAACATTGGCAAAGGACAAGGACCTGTCGGGCATTTCTTTCCCCTCCTGACTTCTGGCTCCTGACTCCTAATAACTGATAAATATTACAACTTAGCTGTGAAAGTAGCAAAATCTGGCTAAACTGGTGGCGAATATTTCTTTTGACGGCGCTAACCATGCGATCTAGCTCCAGCTCTGCTCATCATCATCCAACATCTCATCACTATATGCCCTCTGTGCCACTTTCGGTCTATCGGGAATTGGCATTGGAGTTGCAAGCTACCCAGGAGATAATTGACGCTCTCAAGTCGCAAAATCAGCAGCTAGCCAGACAAAATCAACACCTCCGCCAAGAAATTGAAAAAGTCGTACAGCATGTTTCCTATCTACAACAAGTGGTTGATACGACTGTGGCGAACCAAATAGAAAACGATCGCCCCGAACGAGAGGATCGAGTTAAACCAAAGCGCCCGCCGGCTGGTCGTGCCGGACACCAAGGCGGTGTGACAATGAAAACTGGCGGCGGACATGCTTCAGAATTTGTAGCAGTTGAAGAAGTGGAAGCAGATAATCACCATCACCGTTCCCCATCGGACGCTACTCGAATGAATGGCTGGGGATTGGCGATCGCAGTTTCAATCGTAGTCGTGACAGCATTTAGTACTGGATTTCTCCTGGTTCGCCCTCTAACATCCAATCGTTAAGCGATCGCACTGACTGCCTTCTTCTAAAAAATGTATTAATTAATACGATACTTCACACTAGAGGATGATACTACAAATAAGTTCCAGCTATTGCATTTGGGATCGATCGAGTGTAGAAAAACAGGATGGAGGCAATCTACGCAGTAATTCAAACAGTGCGATCGCACTCAAACTAAGAGATAATTTTCCTTTGGTGAATCACAGCAGTAAAACACACCAATATAAAACGATAAACAAACGGGAGTGAGAAAATTGAAAAAGGTAGAAGCAATTATCCGACCCTTTAAACTCGATGAAGTGAAAATTGCCCTCGTCAACGCTGGCATTGTGGGCATGACAGTTTCAGAAGTCCGAGGCTTTGGACGACAAAAAGGACAGACAGAACGCTATCGCGGTTCCGAGTATACGGTAGAGTTTCTGCAAAAACTCAAAGTAGAGATCGTCATCGAAGACGCACAGGTAGACATGGTAGTAGACAAAATCATCGCCGCCGCCCGTACTGGAGAGATTGGCGATGGCAAGATCTTTATCAGTCCTGTGGAAGAAGTCGTCCGCATTCGGACAGGTGAAAAGAATCTGGAGGCAGTTTAGGCTAGTTCTCAGTTATCAGTTATCAGTGACTAGTAACTAGTGGCTAGTGACAAGAATTGAGTCTAGCCGCTAGTCACTATCCATGCATCACTTGCAACTGGGGAATCAGGGCTTGAAAGGCTCGTCCGCGATGGCTAATTTCGTGTTTCAGTTGGGGTGGCATTTCGGCAAATGACATTTGCCGATCGGGAACGTAGAAAATCGGATCGTAGCCAAAGCCTCCTATGCCCCGTGGTGCAGTCAAAATTTCACCGCGACAAATGCCTTCGGCTTGCAGGACGATCGCGCCATCGGGACGGGCGATCGCGATCGCGCAGACAAATTGCGCCTGTCTATTTGCCGCGTCTCCTAGTTCCTGTAAAACCCGTTCGATCCGCTCTGCATCGGTTTTAGCATAACGGGCAGAGTAAATCCCAGGAGCGCCACCTAAAGCATCGACTTGTAAACCAGAATCGTCAGCGATCGCCCATTGTCCAGTTGCTTTTGCTACCTGAGAAGCTTTCAAGCAAGCGTTGGCAACAAAAGTATTGCCTGTCTCCTCAACTTCCAGATCTGACGGTTTGAGGGTCAATTCCCAGTCTAGATCGGTCAGGTAGGCTTGCATTTCCTTTAACTTACCTGGATTGCCAGTCGCAACAACCAGAAACTTTGGATTTTGGATTTCGGATTTTGAGTTCATTTACTTGTATCCGTCTATAGTCTACGGCGAGCTATGTACTGACCGTGGACGTTGACGCAATAAGGCATGAGGTAAGTCAGCATTCCAGATATCCAGCGTTCCCGATCCATGTCTCCACGCAGCAATGCTCCACCATGATTAATCGTAAACAAGATCGTGCCTACAAATAGAGCGGTCTTCAACCCCGTAAAGACAAATTTTCGATCGAACAAACTGCGGAAATATCCTGCGATCGCTTTCATGGAAAGTAGAGAATAGCCACCGAGGGAATTTTAAATTGACGGGCGAACCGTCAAGAGTATCTGGTGAATCAATTTTGGATATTAGATTTCAAATTCAATCTAAAATCCCCCTTGTCCCCCTGCCCTAGCTTTCCGCCCAATCCTTTGCCCAATTGAGGGTTTGATGCACCTGTTCAATTGTTGATGCTTCGCAGTATAAGCGCAAGACAGGTTCAGTGCCGCTAAAGCGAATCATCAGCCAGCTATCATCATCCAAGCGGAATTTGTAGCCATCAATCGTCTGACAGTTGACTACAGCTTTTCCAGCAATTTCTTTGAGGGGCTGAGTTTGCAACTGATCCAAGAGACGCGATCGCACTTCCATGCTTGCTAAGGGTAGATCGATGCGATCGTAGGCAGAGTGAAAGTTAGTTTTTGACTGGAGTTGCTGGTAGAGGGCGCTTAAATCTAGTCCAGATTGCGTCACTGCTTCTAGCACATATAAGGCAGAAAGTAAAGCATCTCGTTCGGGAATATGCGTTCCATAACCGATCCCGCCTGACTCTTCACCCCCAAGCAAAACTTGGGTTTCCAACATGCGATCGGCAATATATTTGTATCCCACCGGAGTTTCGGAAACTGGGATCTGATGTAAAGCTGCAACGCGGGGCATTAAGTCAGAACCGCTGACAGTTTTGACGAGTTCGCCTTTCATACCGCGATTTACGGCTAAGTGTTCGATCAAAATGGGAATCAGGACTTGGGAACTAAGAAAATTACCTTGTCCGTCTACAGCTGCAATCCGATCGCTATCGCCATCAAATACTAAGCCTACAGCCAAATTGCCTTTTTCAGCACTATGGGTACGGATGGTTTCAAATAAACGGGAAAGGTATTTTGGTAATGGTTCTGGCGCGCCGCCACCAAATAACGGATCGCGATCGCTGTTAAGTTCGTTGACTGGTACTTCTAATATCTGTGCTAGTCCCCCTGCGGCTGCACCGTGCATCACATCAGCAAAGACTGTTAGTTTACCTTGAGTAATATACGAGCGAATGCGATCGAGATCGACTTTTGCCCGTAGAGTGTCGCAGTAGCTAGACCAAGGATTGAATGTTGTCATTTTCCCAGGATTGGCACTGGTAGAGGATGGACGATCTAATAAAGATTCAATATTCTTTGTCACCTCTGGCGGGACAGAACCGCCAAAAGCGCCTTTAACTTTCAATCCTGAATAGCTACCTGGGTTGTGGCTAGCAGTAATGACTAAAGCGCCCAGAGCGTTGTGCTGTTTTGCCGCTAGACTAAAAGCAGGAGTGGGAGCATAAGTTTCTGATAAAAGTACGTCAAACCCTACCGCTGTAACGGCTTGGGCTGTTGCACGGGCAAAATCCTCTGACATGAAGCGGCGATCGTAGCCCACAATAATCGTATTGCTACCTGTAGTATTACCGTACGTTCGTGCTAAAACTTGAGCGGCGATCGGTGCAACTAACGCTAAGCGTTCAAATGTAAACTCATCAGCAATGATACCGCGCCAACCATCCGTACCAAACTTGATTTTATTGCCAATTCCTGGCATGGTATTTACCCCAGAACCCTAACGCTGGATCTTAACATCTCTGGTTTAATAAGCAATGAAGAAGTTTGCGCCTCTGGATTACGTTTGATGAATTTGAGGAACTTTTATGGAATCTATTTGCATATTCTGCGGTTCCAGTACGGGTAATCGTTCTATCTACCAAGAAGCTGCCCAAGCAATGGGCGAGGCGATCGCGCGTCGGGGATTAAGCTTAATTTACGGTGGTGGTAATGTAGGTTTGATGGGTATGGTAGCCGATGCCGCTTTAGCCGCAGGTGGTGAGGCAATTGGGGTTATTCCCAAGTTTTTAGTTGACAAGGAAATTGCCCACAACGGACTGACGCAACTACATGTCGTCGATTCCATGCACGATCGCAAAGCATTGATGACAGAATTAGCCGACGCATTTATTGCCTTACCTGGAGGATATGGCACGTTGGAAGAATTTTGCGAGATTCTTACCTGGGCGCAGTTGGGATTGCATCAAAAACCCCAAGGTTTATTAAATGTTGAGGGTTATTACGATCCGCTATTACAGTTATTCGATCGCGCCGTTACAGAAGATTTTTTAAGATCGGAATTACGTTCTTTGGTATTAGAATCGTCGTCATCTGAAGATTTACTTGATTTGTTAGCTAACTATCAGCCAATAACCGTTGAAAAGTGGTTGAGGCAAGATACTGAGATTTGAATTTTCGTTTGGCGATACATATCTTAAACTATTGCCGAAGTTTGTTCGACATAAGTGTAGTAAGTAATTGAGTATTGGGTGAATAAAATTCGCGACTACACAAACCAAGTCTGCCTACGCGGACTAATAGAAAGTATGTTTCCTTTTATAGAAATTCATACATCCCGTCTCAAACTTCGTCCTTATGTGAAAGAAGATTTAGATGACTTGCATCGCATTTTCATCGATCCTCAAGTCAGAAGATACTTATGCGACGATAAAATTATGCCGCGAGAATGGGTTGCCACAGAAATTGAAAATAATACTAAATGTTTTGAACAGCATGGTTTTGGTCAGTGGAGTATCTTGTTAAAAGATAATTCAGAATTAATTGGTTTCTGTGGTTTCCGATTCTTCTACGACAATCCACCAGAATTACAATTACTTTATGGCTTATCACCGCAATATTGGGGGCAAGGACTAGCAACAGAAGCTGCAACAGCCATGATTCAATATGGATTTACAGAACATAAATTTCAGCAGATTATTACTAATACTGATGTTGAAAATATTGCTTCGGTGCGAGTAATGGAAAGAATTGGTATGAGATTTGTCCAGCGCGCTAATAAAGAAGGATTAGACGTGCTGTATTATGCTATCTCTCGCGAAGAGTATCAATTCGATCGTTCTTTATATAGTCTGCATATAAAATCTGACTTTTCCCACCATAGCTAGGATTGCTTGTAATTGGCTACCCTCTGGAGTTAAACAACTACTTTGTTGCCTAATTTTGTTGCATAATTTTGATAAGGCTAGCTCAACAACAAAAGCGCTACTCAAGCCGAACAATTGCTTTGCTCAGTAATGCAGATTATTGAGAGAAGGATTGGCAAACAGTTCCAACTGCCCTTGACCTATTACTGAATAGGTTAGGAGATAGAACTATGACAACCACTGAGTCTTATTCTACCAAACAGGAGATTTTGGCTTATTTGCTGAAACAAGGACAAGCAACAGCACAGCAGTTGGCGAAAGCTTTATTAATTAGTCGGCAAGCAACACAACGGCATCTGAAAAATTTGCAGAATGAGCAGCTGATTGAGTATCAACCGATGCCAGTTGGCATGGGGCGACCGCATCATGTCTATCAGCTTAGCCGTCAAGGAAGAGCTAGCTTTCCCCATAGTTACGATGAGTTTGCCATTTCATTTTTAGATACTTTAACGGACATGGTGGGGGAAGAACAAGTAAGAGCAATTCTCCGCCAGCAGTGGGAACGTAAAGTTGTCAAATATCGCCAATACTTGGGAAACGGTTCGCTGCAAGAGCGAGTGGCAAAACTAGTAGAACTTCGTCAACGAGAAGGGTACATGGCAGAATGGCATTTAGTAGTAAGTGGCGATCCTAGTAATTCCAAGGATAAATTTGTCCTCACCGAACATAACTGCGCGATCGCCAAAATTGCCAAGTCATGTTCCTTTGTTTGCGGTCATGAGTTAGAAATTTTTGCGGCGGTTTTGCCAGAGTGTATTATCGAGCGCACCCAATGGATGAATAGCGGCGATCGCTGCTGCGGCTACTCGATTCAAGCGAAATGATACATGTAAATTTATTCATCCTCAAAGCTTGTTAGTAATTGCGATTGGCATCGCCTGACGGCTACAAAGACGATCTTGCTTCCTTCCTGCTCGAAATCTTCTATATGCGCTAGCTGAGCGAGTTTGGCAGTCTTAGCTGTGGCAAAAGGTCCAAAGTAGTAGGTACAAAGGGGGCGATCGGTCACGATTTCTGCCCACCATTCCAAGTTTTGTTGCTCTAGTTGAGACATGAAATGCTCTCGAATTCAGGTTATGCTTAACTCCAATCTGGTTTGATGTTTTCCATAGTCCTGGTTTTCCTGCCTTAGTCTACTCAACTTCAGTTGCACTCGCACAAGTGCTAATAGTTGCGCGATCTGAACTCGTCGTCCTCGGAATGAACTGACGATTCACCGACGCAAAGGCGATCGCAAGGAATTTTATCCGACAGAATCGAGCCGCTTGCCGCACCTGTATGAATTTCTAACCGGGCATCTGGTACGGCTTCAAATAATAATCTTTGCCCTGGAAACACAACTCGCTCAAACCACCAGTGAGGAATATTGGTAATGCGGGCAATTTGAAGGCTGTTAGTAGCATTGGTATAGCAGCACAGAACGCTACTTTGGTTTGTTGCAGCGCGATCGAGTACTTGAATCATGATTATGGAAACCTTTGAAAACTCAGTTTTCTCCCGAAGAAATGCCACATTTGAGTGCTGAATGCTGATTTTACTGGGACGCTCTTTTATGCCAAATCTGCTGAAACCGTCAATTTTTCTGGTTTGCAGCGTTTGATTGTTGCCATAATTTCTGTAGCTCCTTCTTGCTCTAAATCTTCTACATAGCCAGTCTTCGCAGCTTGAGCTTCTCTAGCAGTAAGGAAGGGACCGAAGTAATACGTACAGAGTGGATTCTGGGTGTCAATTTCTAGCCACCATGCCCAGCCAAAGTTGTGGCAGAAGTCGATCGCACCCTCTTTAACGTTGTTCCAGATGGCATTCATATCTTTCCTATATCTAACCGGATCGTAAGTTCACAGGTTCAGCAGCACCTTTTCTGCCTTACTCACTTCCACTTGCCCTGGCTGCTTTACTTTAAAGTTTGCCAACCCTTCGATCGCGTTACGGTTAATCCGAATCTCAACAAAAACGCAATCCGCTTTTGTCTCGATCGCAAAACTCCTTTCCACACTACAAGCTGGTGCTTTGACTATCTTGCTCCTCTTGACAATAACTCAGTGCCGTGCTATCCACAAGCTACGCTGTTTCAAAACTTTACCCAGCTAAGTGTGTATAGCTCAGCGAATGCGTGCATCAGATAATTGTCAGAGCGTCTGTTATTCACTTAAGCAACATATCTGTTGTTTAAGCTGTTGACTAGTTTAGCAACATACTTGTTGTTTAAGTCAAGTGAGCGTGATGGGGATTTATTGTGTCGAATTGTCTAAAAATGCTCTTAAAACAACCTTTTTTGCTTACTCACTCTTTTTATCTCGGTTTTATTAAGTATTAGTGTTAAACGTTCTTTCTTGGCAAGGAAGCGCTAAAAATTGACCTACATGTGTTTGCGGCGCTCGTTATTAGCAGAAGTTAGTCGGATCTTCCACACTTTTTTCTAACAATCGATAGTGCCGTGTAGATGAAATTTACGTCATCTAACTGAAAAGCGATCGCTACTTTTGACCAACCAGAGCGGCTAAAGTTTTCAAATCAGGTACTTCTAAATCTGCACCAGAATCTTGCTTAACTCCGCGCCGATTTACCCACACCGCAGTCATACCCAATGTTTTAGCGGGTACAATATCGTGATACACGCTAGCTGCAACGTGTAATATTTTTTCTTTAGGTAAACCAATTCTATCAAATGCTGCGTAGAAATTATTATGAGAGGGCTTATAACTTTTTAGCTGTTCTGCTGTAATAACATAATCAAAATCAACTTGTAAATGTTTCACTGTTTCAGCAAACAAATCGTTATCCACGTTAGAGATTACAGCTAGTTTAAATTTCTGTTTTAAGACTTTTAACGCCTCTACACTATCAGAAAAGGGTTGCCAACTAGTTAAAGAATTGGCTAGCGCATCTACTTCTGTAGGATTTGGTGTAAAGTCGAAGCGATCGCCCATTTTTTTGACAACATTTCTCAGCACTTGCCGATATTTAATATACTCGCCTGCTTCTATTTCATTTTCGATTTCACCAAAAGCATCAAAGATCTGTTCGTTGGTTAGTTGGATATTATGGTTAGAAAGAATAGGGGCGATCGCTGTTGAAACACCAGTTTCCCAATCAATCATCGTACCGTAACAGTCAAAGGTTAAAGCTTCATAGTTGTTTAAATCGATTTTCATGGTGACTCCTAATACCATTTTGATCTGACTGCGCCACGGAAGATCCCCCCAACCCCCCTTAACAAGGGGGGCTATGAGCGACCGATTTAGTGCAAGGATAAATAGAATTGGTATAACATCTAATCGTTGCATTGTGCCAAAACAAAACTATACACAATTTTTTTGTTTTAAAAGTTTTTGATTTCTACTTTTTCTAAATGTTTAATCAATTCTTCCCCATCGGCATTATGTTCCTTAGCAATTCGTTCGGCAATAGCTGTGTTTCCAGAACAAATTGCTTCAATTAATAACCTATGTTGCTCGATAATTTCTTCGACATCGGGAATTAGAGTATTACAAGAGGCAATATACAAGCGAATTTGTTGCCCGACAATTTGATATTGTTGTTGCAATCTCTGATGTTCTGATAGCTGGACGATCGCTTGATGTAATGCAAAGTCTGCATCTGCAACTTTACCACGGCGATCGCTTTTTGTTGCCTCAATCAGTTGTTTTAAACTACTATTTAAAATCTCAGCTTTATCGGCTGTCATTGCAGCAGCAGCTAATTTGGCGGCTAAACCTTCTAATGCACTGCGTAACGTATACAGTTCCCAAGCATCTTGAGAACTCAGTTCCAACACAGCACAACCTTTGTAGGGAATTTGTACCACCAAACCCTCGTAAGTCAGCTGTTGTAATGCAGAACGGATCGTTCCCCGGCTGAGATTGAGTTCTTCTGATAGCGGAATTTCTAGCAGGCGCGAACCAGGCGGAAATCCGCCACTGAGAATTTGTTCTCGAATCGCCTCAGCTGCTTGAATGTCCAAACTTTTCGCGACTATTGCCAGGTTCGAGTGTCTGCGTTCCACCACTTCGTACCTCAAAAGGTTAGCACTACCAAGAATGATAGATTGTAGATTGTAGATTGTCAACAATCTACAATTGCTGGTTACAGTGATGAAATCTTGCACCACGATATGTAAGGGCGCACAGCTGTGCGCCCCTACAACGTACACTTACTTGGGAATGCGATCGCCAAATTCTCCCGCCCAGGTTGCTAGTTCGTCTGTATTTACTGGGATTTTAGCTGGAGATATCTCAGAATGGTGTTGCTTATCGACCTCTATGCGTAGCTGGGTAATTCTAGCTGATAAACTACTCAAAATTGCTTGCGTTTGTTTGCGTAAAGAGCTAACTTCTTTAGCAAGACGCTGAGTCATTTCTGCATTTTGCTCGTAGCTTGCTTGTAGTTCTGAAGATGGCTGGCGATCGCAATTTTCAGTTTGTGCAGTTGAGGCTGTAGCAATTATACATTGGAGTTTTTGACTGACCGATTCAACCTCTCCTTTCAGAGATTTTGTGACGCGCTTAGATTCTGTCAAGCTATTTTTAACTTGTTCGTTCAGTTCTTCTAATTGTGCTATCCGATTTAAGAATTCAATGAATGGTAAGCTATTAAATTGCCGCTCTAACTTTTGGATTTTTTCATTAACTTGCGACTGTTGGACTCGATCTTCGGCTTGAACATCTGAGTAACTTACTACCCGATCGCTTAAATCTTGAATTTGCTGAGTCAACGTCTGAAGGTTGTCGGGGGCTGGCGTATGGTTTTCGAGATTGTATAATAATTGTTCTTCTATATGAGTAATTTGTTCTTGTAAAATTAGTTGTGATTCTAGTATTTGACCCTGATTGTATTGTCGTTCTGTTCTTTTAATATTTGCTTCCAACCCGTTCAAAAGTTGCTGTAAATTTAAGTTTTGAGTATCAAGTCTGTATGGTTTTAAAAAATCTTCGATAATAACGAATCGTTGTTGAATTTGAGAAAAATCTAAATATAGCTTATCAATTTCAGATAATGTAGCTTGAATGTCAGCAAGATTGGCATCGCGAGACAAGACAAGCTGTTCTAGTTGAAAAAATCGATCTTGTGGCTGGCGACTTTCATGCAGATATTTTTGTTTAGATATATTAGCGTGCAGAGATAGAAATAAAAAAATAGGAGTTGAAATAGTAAAAATATTATTGCCTGAGAAAGAAGCAATAAAGCTAAGAATAGAAATTGCTATGAGTAAGTATTCTAATTTACCCAACCATTTGCGATAGAGAAGACTGAAAACACCAGACATAAAAGAATTTTTCTCAGATTCCGAGCTATTCACATCTAAATTAGAGTATGCTTGCGGCAAACCTCCTCAGTAAAACTGCTGGATAGTCTACAAATAGAATGTGAAGCGATCGCCAAAATTTCGGAGACGGTCGAAACAGTTACAATCGAGATTGGTAACTACTGCTTTCAAGTCAAGCAAGACCATGCGATCGCCTACTTCCGTTCAATTTCTCGATGCCTATGATGTCGTTGTCGTCGGCGCAGGGCATTCTGGTTGTGAAGCTGCCCTAGCTGCGGCACGCTTGGGTTGTAAAACTTTGCTGCTGACGTTGAATCTCGATAAAATTGCTTGGCAACCTTGCAATCCAGCAGTAGGAGGTCCCGCTAAATCCCAACTCGTTCATGAAGTGGATGCTTTGGGTGGAGAAATTGGCAAAATCGCAGACCGCACGTATCTGCAAAAGCGGATACTGAATGCCTCTAGAGGACCTGCTGTGTGGGCGTTGCGGGCGCAGACGGATAAGCGGGAATATGCGGCTGTGATGAAGCGCATCGTAGAGAACCAAGAGAATCTGACGATCCGCGAAGGGATGGTGACAGATTTAGTCCTGGGTGCAAACGATGAAGTTGTCGGGGTAGAAACTTACTTCGGCGTAGCGTTTGAGTGCAAAGCAGTCGTACTGACAACAGGAACGTTTCTCGGCGGACGGATCTGGGTAGGAAATAAATCCATGCCCGCCGGACGCGCCGGAGAATTTGCCGCAGAAGGATTGACGGATACTTTAAATAGGCTGGGTTTTGAAACCGGACGGCTGAAGACGGGAACTCCCGCCAGAGTAGACAAGCGATCGGTAGATTACAGTAATTTAGAAATTCAGCCAGGAGATGAGAAAGTCGGCTGGTTTAGTTTCGATCCTCAAGTGTGGGTGGAACGGGAACAAGTGCCTTGCTACCTTACCCGTACGACAGCAGAAACCCATAGAATTATTCGAGAAAACTTACACATGTCGCCCGTGTATGGCGGCTGGGTGGATGCGAAGGGACCGCGCTATTGTCCTAGTATTGAAGATAAGATCGTCCGGTTTGCCGACAAAGAAAGCCACCAAATTTTTATCGAACCGGAAGGACGAGATATTCCCGAACTTTATATTCAAGGATTTTCCACAGGGCTACCAGAAGCAATTCAGTTGCAAATGCTGCGATCGCTACCCGGTTTAGAAAACTGCGCCATGCTGCGTCCTGCTTATGCGGTGGAATACGATTATCTACCCGCGACGCAGTGCTATCCCACGCTGATGACGAAGAAAATTGAAGGCTTATTCTGTGCAGGACAGATTAACGGTACGACGGGTTATGAAGAAGCCGCCGCCCAAGGTTTTGTGGCTGGGGTGAATGCAGCGCGATTTGTCCGTCACCAAGAATTTATCGTATTTCCCCGCGAACAGAGTTATATCGGCACGTTAGTTGATGACTTGTGTACCAAAGACTTACGCGAACCGTATCGGATGCTGACCAGTCGTTCGGAATATCGGTTATTGTTGCGATCGGATAACGCCGATCGCCGTTTGACTCCCATAGGGAGGAAAATCGGCTTAATTGACGATCGCCGTTGGGAATTGTTTACATGCAAGCAGACAAATATTGCCACTGAAAAAGAACGGTTGCATACGACACGGCTGAAAGAACACGATGAGATCGGCATTGCGATCGCCTCTGCGACTCAACAAGCAATTAAAGGTTCGATTACTTTAGCCGATCTGTTGCGTCGTCCTGGTTTCCATTACACCAATTTAGAAACTCACGGATTGGGCAATAGCGATCTGAGTCTGGTAGAAAAAACAGCAGCGGAGATTGAAATTAAGTATTCTGGCTATTTACAACGCCAGCAAAATCAAATCGACCAAATCGCCCGTCAAGCAAATCGTCCCTTACCTCCAGATTTAGATTATGGGGCAATTGACACCCTCTCGAAAGAAGCGCGGGAAAAACTTGCTAAAGTTAAACCGCTGACGATCGGACAAGCAGCGCGAATTGGTGGCGTAAATCCAGCGGATGTCAACGCACTGCTGGTTTACTTGGAGGTGCGTTCTCGTCGTACCTCTACTGAATCGACAGTATTAGCATAGACAGTAGGGTGGGCAATGCCCACCCTACATTTATTAATTGGAGTTCTCACAGTGGGTTTATTTGACGATTTCAGCCGTTTTTTAGAAAGCCGTTTAGAAGAATTCTTGCGGAACAATCCTCATTTAGAAATAGAAGCGCTATCGGAACAGTTGCGGCAACAAGAGGAAGATACTTTAAAGTTAATTGCGGAACTCCAGTTACAAGAAAAGCGATCGCAGGATGAAATTCTCACTACAGCACAAGAAATTCAAAAATGGCACATTCGGATTGAGAAGGCAAAAGCGGCTAATCGGCTTGACTTAGCAGAACCAGCACAGCAGCGAGAAGCAGCGTTATTGCGCGAAGGAAATCAACGCTGGGGACAAATGCAAGGAATTAAGGAACGGATTAGTCAAGCTAAAGAATTACTCAAAAAAGTGCAGCAACGCCGTCAGGAGGTACAAGCAAAAGCCGCACAAGTGCAGGCTAATCGTGCTACTCAGTCTTCTCAACGCTTTGATACGGCTGGCTGGAATCAAAGTCGCAGCTTCTCCAGCGGTGCAGACGATTTGGATGCAGCTTTTCGCCGTTGGGAAACTGACGATGAGTTGGAAAAGCTAAAACGGAATTTGGGGAAATAAGGAAGTCAAAAGTTAAAAGGTAAAAGTCAAAATACTGAAAACGAGATTTTTCAGATTTTCTTGCTAAATTCTGTTGCTGATGTGGCGAGAGTTAATGTCTGTTGCCCAATCAACAAATTTTGATGCGATTTCTTGAACGCGCGATCGCTAAGCGCTCTAAATTAATATCGTTCAATTGGGTGGTAGAATAATCCCATTTGGCAATTTGATTTCAGGTATATTAAGTTGTTAGCCGTCTGTTGTAAGCAAAGATGAAAATATAGCTAAAGAGTATTAATAACAATGAAAACTAAAAAAAGATTCAATCAACAAGAATTTCAAAAAATCCTTTCTGGATTGTTTTTTCTACTAGGAATTCATCTAGCTATTTTAACGGTATTAAAAGTTGCAGCATTTTTTATTAGCATGTTTAATCCTCTGTTAGCGGCAAATACAATTTTAGTAGGATTCTATTTAGGAATATGGCAATTATTTTATGCAATTCCTATTATTTTGTGGTTAAAACGCACGCAACAGTGGGGCAGAATGAAAGGAGTCATTATTGGTACTGTAGTTACATTTATGACAAATATTTCTATTTTTATGAGTTTTTTAAACTGATAGAGACAGCGAGTAACAAGCTAGAGAGTGATGTGTGGTGCGTAGCTAAATTCTTAGTATCTAGTCACCAGCCACTAGTCACTAACAACTGATTACGATTTTGTTTCATCTAAAAAACGATCGCCACTATCCGATCCAGATCGATCGCCAGGATAGCCAGCATCAGCTAGTAGATCGTCAATAACTTTACCAAAAATGCTTTTGTTAGAATTTGAACCGATCGCTAAAAACAAGCCTCCCAATATATAAATAGGCAACGGTAAAGACAAGTGTTTCATCCAGTCGAATAACTGAGCGATCGCAAACAGGATGAAAAAGCAGGCTATCCAGATTCTCATCTCCATCTCCTCCAAATTGTAGCTAGATAGAGGATAATCGATTTCTTACCTAAATGACATCTTTTGTTTGCGATCGCGCCAAGACGCAAAGCCGCGAAGTATCCTTTGCGCCTCTGCGTCTTTGCGTGACATTGCCTAGTATACAAAATATTGCAAAAGCTTGACATCATGAAGACTATACCCATTGTCTGACAACAGAGGCGGTTGCTGAATTTAATATTAATTAGTGTAATAAAATATATGTTAAGAAAATCTCTATTTCTATAATTATTAATAGTTAATTTTCCGTAAATAGCTTTTAGTTACTAATTGTAAATCTAAGAAGAGTAAGTCAACAATGCAATTGTGAATGACGATCGCCACAGCGCGATCGCGGCTTCGATCGGGCAACCAGCTTAGAACTCTATGCGCTTTCTGTATAAATTCCTTACCCAAGTCTTAGGTAAGACTTCTTTACAAAATCTCCTTCTAACTGCTTTTGTGTTGCAAGTTATTGCAATAGTAGGATTGGTAGGGAATCTTTCGTTTCAAAATGGACAAAGGGCAGTCAACGATCTTTCCGAACGATTGCAAACTCAGATTGCCGAACGCCTTTACCTACAACTAAAAACTTATTTACAAACACCACATCTCCTCAATCAAGTCAATCAAAACGTCATTGAAGAGAGTCTAGGAACAGCACCTTTAGCTGAATTTGAGAGCTTATTATTAAACCAAATGCAGTCGTTTGAGATCGTTCCCTATACAGCTTGGGGAAATCAGAAAGGAGAGTATGTCGGGATCGATCGCCTCACAGATGGCAGGCTGCATATTGAAGTTGTCAACGATCCATCCAATCCCAAATATTATACATATACAGTCAACAGTCAAGGACAGCGAGGAAAACTCGTTCAAGTCACTCCATATTACGATCCAAGAACTCGCCCCTGGTATCAAGAAGCAGTTCAAAAGGGTAAAGCTGCGTGGAGTCCTGTTTATATTTGGTTCAATCAAAAAGAGATGGCGATCGATGCAGTCTTACCAGTTTACGACCAAAACAGAAATTTACTTGGAGTCTTAGATACTCCTTTAAAACTCTCAAGAATTAGCAATTATCTACACCATATCCCAATTAGTAAATCGGGACAAATTTTTATCCTCGATCGCTCTGGTTTGCTGGTAGCATCTTCAGATAATTATCAGCCATTCTCTATCGTACAAGGAGGCAAATTGCAACGCCTCAAAGCATCAGAAAGTAAAAATCTCTTGGTTCGATCTACGGCGCGATATCTAACGACAAACTCGCACAAATTTATAAATATCGATCGCCCACAACGGCTAGAATTTAGCCAAGATCGCCAACGATATTTTGTAGACATACATCCTTTTCAAGATAGTTGGGGGATTGACTGGCTGATAGTCGCAGTCATACCAGAAGCCGATTTCATGGAAGATATCTACGCCACGACTCGGACAACAATTGTACTATGTGTCGTGGCTTTACTCGTAGCAGTCATAATTGGAATTTTTACAACTCGATGGATTGCCAAACCAATTCAACGCCTAAATACTAGTGCTAAACATATCGCCAATGGAGAATGGGATAAAACCGTAGAAGAACTCGGACGTTCGGATGAAATTGGCGAACTGGCTAAATCCTTCAACAGTATGGCAGTAGAATTGCAAAAGTCTTTTGCCGAGATGCAAGACTTGAATGTAGCGCTATCAGCTAGCGAAAGGCAATTGCATCAATTTTTAGAAGCCGTACCCGTGGGCGTAATCGTTCACGATTCAACTAGTAAAATTTCTTACGCCAATCAAACAGCACAGCATCTACTCGGCAACATTATCTCAGATGCGACATCAGAGGAATTAGTGAAATTTTATCAGGTCTATCGCGGCGATCGCCCCTACCCGACTGAAGAATTACCAATGATGCGGGCATTAAAAGGCGAAACCGTTATTGTTGACGATTTATCGCTGCATCGAGATGGTAACGTTCTTCACCTTGAAGTCCGCGCTACGCCAATTCGAGAGGATTGTGGCAATATTGTCTATGCTATCGTTGCCTTTACTGATATTAGCGATCGCCGACGAGCCGAGCAAGAAATCAGAGAATTAAATCAAAGCTTAGAACGCCGCGTTAGCGATCGCACAGCCGAACTTGAAGCCGTTAACAAAGAGTTAGAGGCATTTTCTTATTCAGTCTCCCACGACCTGAGAGCGCCATTAAGACAAATTGATGGCTTTAGTCAGATATTACTCAGCCGTTACACAGACAAGCTAGACGATCGCGGTAAAGACTATCTCCAGCGCATTCGCGGTAACACTCAGCAGATGGGCGAACTCATAGAAGGCTTGTTAGCTTTATCGCGGGTGAACCGTAGCGAGTTGCAACGCACGGAAGTCAATTTAAGTGAATTAGCCACCGAAATCGCTGCCAAGCTTCAGGAAACACAACCAGAAAGACAAATTACATGGGCGATCGCGCCAGAAATAATTGTCACTGGAGATACTAGACTGTTGCGCGTGCTGCTAGAGAATTTGCTCAGTAATGCCTGGAAATATACAGCAAATCAAAACCATCCTCGGATTGAATTTAATTTACAGCCAGAAAACGATCGCGTCGTGTATTTTATTCGCGACAACGGTGCAGGCTTCAATCAAAATTATGCTGACAAACTCTTTGTAGCGTTTGGACGCTTGCATTCACCTGCTGAATTTCCTGGTATTGGAATTGGATTAGCCACCGTCGAACGGATCGTTCACCGTCATGGGGGACAAATTTGGGCGGAAGGTAAGGTGGGAGAGGGTGCAACTTTCTATTTCACGCTTTAAAGATCGCGCCAAGACGCGAAGACGCTAAGCATTCTTTGCGCCTTTGCGTCTTTGCGTGACATATTACCGACAGGGATTTCCCGTACCTCCAGAATTCCAAACCCGGCGATTTCTACTTTGTTGGCTGTACTTCGGATTTTGCATTCCACAAGCAACACGGTTGCGGACGACAAAAGCGGTATCTGGGTTGTCGCTAAATAAGCCATCTACACCCAAGCGATAAAATTGCTCGTATTCGGCTTCTGGGTTATTGTCGTAGTCGATCGCTAAAAAGAAGGATTCGTTGCGGAAAGTATACGGATGGACGAGTAAACCTGCGGCGTGTGCGTCATCTATTAAAGATGTTGGTTCTGTTGTCAAACGTCTATCAGCTTCGCTAAGTTGTCCGTCGCCATTTACATCATCTGGCTTGCCATCTCCATTTTCATCCACAGATTCACTGGGAATAATTAATCTTTTAAAAGGTCCAATTCCATCTGCATATTCAGCAATCTTTTCTAATTCTTCAGGAGATGTTAGATCGCCATAGGTACGCGAATCGCCACTGACAACAAAATCGTAAGGTTTGGCATCAGCTTCATCGAATAATTGTACCAGTGGAACATCGACTAATTTGTTTAATTGCTTTAAATTGGCAGTTTCAAAAGATTGAATGAATACTGGATCGTCAGCATCATCTAAATTATTCTGTCTTAAGACTTTGGCTAGAGGTTCTTCCAAAGATAGATCGATAGAATCGAAATAAGTAGGATGTTTTGTTTCGGGATAAATTCCGATGACTCTTCCAGTTTCAATACTTTTGCGTTTAGCTAGATCGATAACTTCTTGCAAAGTTGGTACTTCATAAAGTCCGTCAAATTGTGCCGAACCTGGACGCAATTCGGGTATGCGTTCTTTAGCTCTAAGAGTTTGAATTTCTGCTAAGGTAAAATCTTCGGTAAACCATCCTGTATATTCTATACCGTCAATGGTTTTAGTCGTTTTGCGCTTGGCAAATTCAGGACGATCGCTGACATCTGTTGTCCCGGTAATATCATTTTCATGCCGCGCAATTAGAACGCCATCCTTAGTAGAAACCAAATCCGGTTCGATATAGTCAGCACCCATCGCGATCGCTAACTCATATGCTGCTAAAGTATGCTCTGGACGATAGCCGCTTGCACCTCTGTGTCCGATAACAATTGGCGGTTTTCCTGTTAATGTATCGGCTGGCGATCGCTGTGCATCCACCTTATATGCACCAACTAGTGCTACAACTGCTGATGCTAGCACGATTAAGCGAGAAAGACGCAACATATTTTCATCCCTCAAATGGTAATAGGTAATTGGCGATGAATTTGTAGTAGAACTAATTGATAAGTAAACCAACCATTAAATTAGCTATACCTCAGTGAATATACGGTTTTATAATTAAGACCTGTTTAACTAAAAATTAAAATTGTTCTTATTAGTTCAAATAACTAATATTCTGAAATATAGTAGTTTTATTTAATGCGTGGAATATCAATGCATGGTGGGCAATGCCTTTGATAAAACCACTTATTTTTGGCGAACGATTTAGAATTTTTATAAATATCAAATAAACAGATCGAGTCAATCTTTAGGTTATGTGTTTATAGAATTCAATTTACGTAATTAAATTTGCTTTATTTAAACTTGTTAGGAAAAACAATCAAGATTTAGTGAGATTTTCCACAGTTTATTGCGTAAAATAGTACAAATAAACTAAGGTTAGTCCTCCATAGAGGCGACGATATGGATGAAACTCAGTAACCTAGAAAAGAACGCTAAGTGGGATGTAGAAGGAGATGTTGGTGGAACAGCGAGTACGGGAATTGCAGCAGTTATTGCAAAACGCTAGCTATGCTTACTACGTTCTAGACAACCCGATAATGGAAGATTCGGTTTACGACCAACTGTATCGAGAATTACAGGAACTTGAAACCCAATATCCGCACTTAATCACGCCCGATAGTCCAACGCAACGGGTGGGAGAAAAACCCGCTACCCAATTCTTCTCAGTGCGTCATAACATCCCGCTTTACAGTCTGGAAAATGCTTTTAACATTGACGAATTGAAGGCATGGGAACAACGGTGGCGGCGGAATGCTCCTATAGAGACGTTGCATGCAACACCTCTACAAGAATACGTATGCGAACTCAAAATCGATGGTTCGGCGATCGCCTTAACTTATGAAAATGGGTTACTCGTGCGCGGGGTAACTAGGGGTGATGGCGTGATGGGTGAAGATATTACCCAGAATGTCAAGACAATTCGTGCGATTCCTTTGCGGTTGCAGGTGGAAAATCCTCCTACAAAGGTAGAAGTGAGAGGAGAGGCATTTTTACCCCTAGATGTATTCGAGCAAATCAATCAAGAGCGATCGCAAAAGGGCGAACCACCATTTGCTAATCCGCGTAATGCGGCGGCGGGGACGTTGCGCCAACTCGATCCTCGCATTGTCGATAAACGGCGATTGGATTTTTTTGCTTATACGTTACACGTTGCTGGTAGAGATGATGCGAGTGTCTACCAAACTCAATGGGAAGCTTTAGAGTTATTACAGCAGATGGGGTTTAAGGTGAATCCCCATCGCAAGTTATGTCCTACAGTGCAGGAAGTTGCCGAATATTATCGCTATTGGGATACCGAACGGTTAAATTTACCTTACATGACAGATGGGGTAGTGGTGAAGATAAATTCTCTACCCCTCCAAGAGCAATTGGGATTTACACAAAAGTTTCCCCGTTGGGCGATCGCCTTGAAATATGCAGCCGAGGAAGCCCCTACCCGCGTTGAAGAAATTGCGGTGAATGTAGGGAGAACGGGGGCGTTGACTCCGATGGCAATTATGCGTCCAGTGCAGTTGGCAGGAACGACGGTTTCTCGCGCGACTTTACATAATAGCGATCGCGTGGCTCAATTGGATATCCGCGTCGGCGATACGGCAATTGTCCGTAAGGCTGGGGAAATAATACCTGAAGTCGTGCGGGTGTTGCTAGAACTTCGCCCCGCCGGAACCCAACCTTTTCAAATGCCTACCCATTGTCCGACATGTAGCCAACCCGTTATCAAAGAAGGGGCAGTTACGCGCTGCGTCAATGCTTCCTGTCCGTCAATTCTCAAGGGAGCTTTGGAACACTGGGTGAGTCGAGATGCTTTAGATATTAATGGCATGGGGGAAAAGCTAGTCCATCAATTAGTCGATCGCGGTGTGGTTCATTCTGTTGCCGATCTCTACAATCTGGATGCTGAAAAACTAATGCAGTTAGAACGCATGGGGCAGAAGTCAGCGGAAAAATTGGTGCAGGCGATCGCCGCTTCTAAAACTAAACCTTGGTCGCGGGTATTATATGGTTTGGGTATTCGTCATGTAGGTAGCGTCAACGCTCAGGTATTGACCCAAAAGTTTTTTACAGTCGAGCAGTTAGCAGCAGCAAAAACCACAGATATTGAATCAGTTTACGGAATTGGGGCAGAAATTGCTCATTCGGTCTACGATTGGTTCCGCATTCCAGCAAATCAGTCTTTAATTGCTCGACTGCAAGCAGCTGGTTTGCAGTTAGGTGGGGAAGCGGTTGAAGAAACGGCTCGACAAAACGATGCATCCTTACCACTAGGGGGTAAAACTTTTGTTATTACTGGGACTTTACCCACACTGAAGCGGGATGAGGCAAAAGAATTGATTCAGAAGGCTGGAGGTAAGGTAACGGATTCAGTCAGTAAGAAAACAGATTACCTTGTCGTTGGCGAAGAAGCTGGTTCTAAATTAGACAAGGCGCAAAAACTAGGAATTGCAATACTAAGCGAAGCACAGTTGTTAGAAATGGTTGACAGTTGATAGTTGACAGTTGACAGTTCTCAGTGAAGATTGGTGCGTAGCGAGTCATGAGAAGAACTCACAAAAAAATTAATAAATTTTTTCGTATTAATACTGAGGTTAGTTAAAAAAACTTGCCCTTCTAATAGTGAAGGTACAAAGTATAAAAACTAGGCATTTTACTCGATCTCTTTAACTTTTAGAAAATGAATAGAAATACCACTTATTATTTTGGTTGCAGCTTTATGCAATATTTACATTGGCATACTTCTGCATCAAAGTCAGCGCGATCGCCCGCTAACCCGCAGTTACCTAACAACTGCCATGCTCAAATCAACAGCATCGCCCAAACAGAAAGCTGAACCCATCACTCACCGATCGCTGTTGAGCTGTATCAAGTTCTACTAAACCTGGAGCCGAGATCGGTTAATTTAGATTGATGCCTTAAATGTAATTCAGGCTACATCATCATGCGGCTAGAACAGTTGCAAGCCTTTTTGGCGATCGCGGAATCAGGTAGCTTTCAGCAAGCAGCTCGCAAATGTGGAGTTACCCAATCGACAATCAGCAGGCAAATTCAAGCCTTGGAAGCCGACCTAGAAGTTCAGCTATTTCATCGGACAGCACAGGCTAAGCTGACGTTGGCAGGAGAGCGACTGTTGCCCCGTGCCCGTAAAATCTGCCAGGAATGGCGCTACGTTACGGAGGAGTTGGCAGATTTGATGGCGGGAAAACAACCGGAGTTGTGTGTTGCGGCAATCCATTCTTTATGCGCCCATTATTTGCCTCCGGTACTGCAAAAATTCTGTCGCAATTATCCCGATGTCCAACTGCGCGTTACAGCGTTGGGTAGCGATCGCGCTTTAAAAGTCCTCAAGGATGGATTGGTAGATCTGGCGATCGTCATGAATAATCGTTTTTTAACTACCAGCCCAGAAATGGTGACGGAAGTGCTATACGATGAACCCATTGAGGTTTTGGTGGGAGCAAATCATCCGTTGGCACAATACGAACAGATTCCCTGGTTGGAACTCATCCGCTACCCTCAAGTTGTATTTAAAGACGGTTATGGGATGCAGCGTTTAGTCCAAGAGCGTTTCGATCGCCTGGGTGCTACGCTCCAAGCCGTGCTGGAAGTGAATACTCTCGATGCCTTTCGCGGAGTAGCGCGACAAGGAGAACTGATCGCCTTATTGCCGCAGTCTGCCCTGGTAGAATCGCGTCTCGATCCTACCCTTGCCGTTCGTCCAATTGCTAACACCGACAGCAATGGTTCTCTTGCGCCAGGGTCTAGCTTATCGCGCCAAGTCGTGATGGTAACAAGTCAAGATCGACTCAGCATTCCACCGATTCAATATTTTTGGCAACTGGTGCGAGAACTCGTACCACCTAAACTGAGTGTAGAAGAAGAGACGTGGGGGAACGAAGGAGACAAGGGGGACAAGGGAGACAAGGGAGACAAGGAAGCAGAGGGACAGAGGGGTAGAGCGGCAGAGCAAGTAATTCTAGCCACTAGCCACTAGCCACTAGCCACTTCTACCTACTACTCACTCTCTTGGCAGCGTTCCTTAACATTCAGCAGTGCAAAGGAACTGGAATTTTGAGAATTTCGATCGAGCAATTACATCATGAGCAACGCATTTAGGGATTTACTGCGGAAAGTGGGAAGCGGTAATCATACAAAAGAGGACTTAACTCGCACGGAAGCAGCCGCAGCAACCCGAATGATGTTGTTGAGAGAAGCAACCCCTGCTCAGATTGGTGCGTTTTTGATTGCCCACCGGATTAAACGCCCTACAGGGGCAGAACTGGCAGGCATGTTAGATGTTTACGACGAACTGGGACCAAAACTACAACCTATTGGTAGCTCTACTCCGGTGATGGTTTTGGGCATTCCCTACGATGGACGCGATCGCACTGCGCCGATTAGTCCTCTCACTGCCCTATTGCTGACGGCTGCGGGGCAAGCGATGATTATGCACGGTAGCGATCGAATGCCGACTAAATACGGCGTGCCACTGGTAGAGATCTGGCAAGGGTTAGGAGTTGATTGGACTGAGTTATCTCTAGACCAAACTCAGCAAGTTTTTGAGAATACAGGTTTGGGATTTGTCTATTTACCCCAACATTTTCCTTTAGCTCAAAAAATATTTGAATACCGCGATCAAATTGGCAAGCGTCCGCCTTTTGCCACGATGGAATTGATGTGGTGTCCCTATGCAGGAGCGGCGCAGATTGTGGCGGGATACGTCCATCCTCCCACGGAACATATGTTTCAAGTTGCCTTGTCTTTACGCGGTACAAACAACTTTACGACAGTCAAAGGATTAGAGGGGAGTTGCGATCTCCCCCGCGAACGGACGAATATTATTGGTTTATCTACACCCGACACAACCGATGAATCGGGGTTAATTGCGATCGATCGCCTGCACCTTTCACCCCGCGATTATGGTTTTAGCAGTCACAATGTCCCTTGCGATCCGACCGAACATTTAGTAGCAGATATGCGATCGGTTTTGCAAGGGAAACCCTCAGAAATGATGCAATCTGCGATTTGGAATGGCGGGTTTTATTTATGGCGTGCTGGTATTTGTGCCGATATTAGTGCGGGAATCACTCAAGCAGAGGCGATGTTTGCCAGTGGAGAAGTGGCACAACAATTGACGCGAATAATTCAAGCAATTGAGTCAATTCAAGTTCGCGATCGCTCCTACAGTCAACTATAAAAATGTCGTTTGTCATTTGTCATTTATCATTTGTTAGTAGGGTGGGCATTGCCCACCATAGATCATTTCCTACCATTAGATCCCCGATAAATTCGCTCTGCTTGTTCTGAAGACAGCCACGATATAGATGAAGACCCCTGCAAACCTCCATTGTCTCCATTACTGACAACTTCGTAGTGCTGGCGATGAGGGAAATCGCAGGCGATGGGAGGAGGAGGAGCGTTACTAACTGTAAACTCGCCTGCTACTGGTCCATCTAGAGGATCGTATTCGCCAAGTTGGGATTGAGGATGGACGTAGGAATGGCTGTCAGGATCGTACGCCAAAACTTCTCCAGTTTCCAGGTGATAGATCCAGCCGTAGATTTTCAGCTTGCCTTGATACATTCTCGAATGGACGACGGGATAAGTTCTGAGGTTTTCAATCTGGGTTAAAACATTTTCTGCGATCGCAATTTCTAATAACTCTTCTGTTTGATAAGACTTATAGTTTTCTTTAATCAGTCGCCTAGTAGCTTCAGCGTGCTTTAGCCAATCGTAAACTAAGGGCATTTCTTCCTGAAGTTTATCCAATTGCAACAGTCCTTTCATCGCACCGCAGTGGGAGTGTCCGCAGACCACAATTTGCTCAATTCCCAAAGCATGAATTGCATATTCTACCGCTGCGCCTTCGCCACCATTGGCTGCTCCATAGGGTGGGATAATATTTCCAGCGTTGCGGATGACAAATAATTCTCCAATTTCTGTTTGGGTAATCAAGTTAGGATCGACGCGCGAATCAGAACAACTGATAAATAAAACCCTCGGTTTTTGTCCGTGGGCAAGCTGTTCAAACAGTTCCGTGTGGGTAGAAAAGTAGTTAGTCTTGAAATCCCGCAGCCCTTTGATTAGTTTCTTCATAACTCCATGCCCTTACTATTTCCCTGTTCGATCGCCTCACCGCACCAGAACCGCGATCGCCCTAATTGGTGTAAATCTTCTGACTTTATGAGTCTACCTAAAGCGCGATCGGAAAGAAAGTCATCTTATACATAAATCACAAAATATCAATGCAGTTTTAAATAGGTATACATCAAGAAATTTTATACTGAGGTGCGAAGCAGCAAAGTGAATTCTTCACAACTTAGCGCGATCGCTCAGTAAAATAATTCTGCTAAAACTAAACTTGAGCTAATAATAGATCGTCGTAGCGGCGTACTTCTAACAATCGATTTTTACTATCTACTAAAACAACTGTAGGACAAAAAGTTTCTAGTTCTGCTGGAGTTAATTGAGCGTAGGTCATAATAATCACCCGATCGCCACTTATCCCTAATCTTGCCGCAGCACCGTTTAACTCAACTTTTCCAGAGTTTGGTGGTGCGGCGATCGCATAAGTAATTAATCTTTCACCATTATTTACGTTGACGACTTGCACTTGTTCGTAGGGTAATATCCCAGCAGCATTTAACAAAGCGCGATCGATACTAATACTACCTACGTAGTTAAGATTTGCCCCCGTTAGGGTGCAATTGTGGATTTTGGCGAGGAGAAATGTGCGTTGCATGGGCGGGAATTGGGTTAAGTATAGAGACGTTACACGAACGTCTCTACATTTAGGAAGTTAAACAGTTTCTGAGTCTGAATCGCGACCTTTTTCGCTACCAGCTTTGACACACTGTTCTACTAAAGGCATAACGCGATCGACATCTTGCCAGCCGCGAATTTCCGTGACCTTCTTTTCTAAATTTTTATAGCTGCGGAAGAATTCGGCAATTTCGTCTAAACGGTGAGGCGCAATATCGTTGAGAGATTTGACGTTTGCGTAACGCGGGTCTTTATCGGGGACGCAGAGAATTTTTTCATCGCGATCGCCACCATCAATCATTTCTAACATCCCAATTGGTCTGGCGGCGATGACGCAGCCTGGAAAAGTTGGTTCGTCCATCAATACCATCCCATCCAACGGATCGCCATCATCAGCCAAGGTATTCGGCACAAAACCATAATCGTAGGGATACTGCACTGAGGAATATAACACTCTGTCTAAAGCAAAAGCTTGCAGATCCTTGTCGTATTCGTACTTATTTTTGCTGCCAGCAGCAATTTCAATCAAAACGTTAATTAAACCTGGCTTTGGTTGAGCCGGAATGCGGGATAAGTCCACAATAATTCTCCAAGATGACAGCTAATAGCGATCGATGCGCGATCGCTTTACCTGTAGCATTTTAGGCTAATATGGACGGCTTGGAACAGTGACCAGTGACCTGTTACCAGTGACCAGTAAATCAAAAATGTGAGGTGTAGTAAGAATTTTAAAATTCTCTAGCCACTAGCCACTCTTATTTATCTGTCCTTTGTAGCGAATAGGAAAGGGGCTGCTCTAGCTGCACGTCATTTGACGAGTAGTGAGCGATCGCCAGTAGAGGTACGATGAGCGTCAATACCGCGATCGCCGTTCCTACAATTTCTGCCAACCTGGGGGGTGATTTCTCACCAGGGTTGGCAGAATTACTACTACTTGATTCCATAAAAAATGTTCAAAACCTAGCTTTGGGAGAGTTCAAAGAACTTTATACGTCGATTAGGGCAAACTTATGCTCTATCTATTTCTATTCTAACTGCTCTGCCCAGAAAGACTGTTTGCTATTCAACAATCTCAAAACAAGAAACTAGGGGCTGGGGATACTCCTACTCGCAGGAATATCTCTCGCTCCTAATCCTAGCCGTTTGCACATGCGTCCCAACTCTGTTTGCTCTGTTGGGGTGAGAACGCTCATCTCTTCCACGACAGCAGCAACGTGCGTCGGAAAGATTTCACTAATTAGGTGCTTGCCTTTTTCTGTTAAATGTACTTTAATGCAACGGCGATCGCCGACTTCTCTTTCCCGTCTTACCAACTGCCGCTTTTCTAAGTTGTCGATCACTAAAGTCATGTTACCACCGCTTTTGAGCAGTTTCTCGGCTAAATCTCGCTGATGGAGAGGTCCCAGGTGATAAAGTGCTTCTAGCACCCCAAACTGACTTACGGTCAAATCTACATCGAGCAAATGGCGATGAATCCGATTCGATACCGATTCTGCTGCTCGAACTAACTTGACTAGCGTATCTAAGGCGAAAACCTCCTGTTGTGTGCCGAGGTGTTTTGTACCCATTAATTGTTTTACATTAAATAATTCAATATTACCTTATTCAGGAAAGATCTAGTTGTTATTTAACCTCATAGCAATTCTCGATTGCGTACGTGACATTTGTAGGGGCGCACAGCCGTGCGCCCCTACAGATCTGGTTTACCCAATTGAAAATCGCTCTACTGGCGATCGCCAGTAGGATGAATTTTTGCTGGGCATTTTCCTCCATCTGTCGGTTTTCTGTAAATTCGCTGTTGCATCTAGCCGCCAAGCAAGTAAGATAGTGGAGAAAAATAATCTACTAGAAAAAATTAGCATCTATCTATGGATAGAAAAACAAAGCGTCTGACTCTTCTGATTGTTTCCTGTAGCGCAGCCGGTGTGATTTTGGGGGGTACGTCAAGCTGGGCGGAAAGTAAACAGTGTTTGCAAGCTAACAATGTCACCAGCGACTGTTTGACTCAAAATTCTGTCATGAAAACTTTACAAGGCATGAGTACGGGTTTAATTGCGGGTGCAGGTGCAGCGTTTGGCGCAGCATGGCAGTTAAGGAATGAAGATTGAGCGAGAGGGGCTAGGGTTGGTTGTCAGTTGAGCTACTAGCCATTAGCTACTCACTCACTATGAGTTCGTCTTTGTCAGTAATATTACTACATATAAGAACGTCGTGCGTATTTTCAGGTGCGATCGCAGATTTCTTATCACTATTAAATGTTTATTTTATATTGAATTATTTGTTGTTTTTACTACAAGTATGTAAGTAAATCTTTGTTGCTAGCAAGTTTCTTTTAAAAATTACGTGAATTTGGTATTGCGGAGTACCACTTTGCCAAAAGTTTTTAAAGAATCAATAAAATTTCATATCACCTCTCAGTAAAAACTCTCTATTAACAATTTTCCGTGAAATCTCGATTGAGCCACAATAAAGAAATTGTTAAATTTATATATAGATTGCTGACGCTAAAGCGTTTGGGCAATTAAAACATCTAGCACAAACTAACAGAAAGTATTCAAATCGATCTATCAATTGATAGATTATGTGGCAATAAACAGCCTTTTATTAATAGCTATCTGTACATTTATTGTTCTAATTTATGTGCTTGAGCGAATAGCCATAGCTACGCAAGTATCTTCATAAATTTGACATGCCAGCTTTCGACTATCTAACTTCAGCTATTTCGCTTGAAGTATAGGTTGGCTCGTGCAAATTTTTTTCAGCAAATAACTTACCTATCTGGAATTCACTTGAGATTCCACCATCGCCCTAATTATTCATAGGAAAAATATTGTGAAGCGATATCCTCATCTTCTTAAATATACTAAAAAAATTCTGCAAGGATTGAGCCTCATAGCTGTACTGTGCAGTCCTACTACTGTCTTAGCTGACCCTGTTGGCGATGGTTGGGCGCTTGTGTTCAGCGATGATTTTAATGGTACGCAACTCGACAAAAAGAAATGGAGTACTTGTTATTGGTGGGGGAATAATGGCTGTACGAATGGTGGTAGTGGAGACGTGCAGTGGTATCAACCAGATGATGTATTTGTAAACAATGGCATTCTTCGTTTGAGAGCCCAGAAACGCAAAATGAATGGCTATGAATATACCTCTGGAATGATTTCCTCGCACGATAAGTTTGCTTTTCAGTATGGTTATGCCGAAATGCGAGCAAAAATGCCTAACGGTCGGGGTTTTTGGACAACCTTTTGGCTAGCTTCTCAACGTAGAGCGTGGCCTCCAGAAATTGATATCGCTGAGTATTTGGGTAGCCAACCCAACAACATGCATATGACCTACCACTATTCCACTCCGACTAGCAAGCACCAAAGCTCTCCTTGGGCATATACCGGGGCTGATTTTTCTGCCGACTACCATACATATGCAGTGGAATGGAATCCTAAAGAAATCATTTGGTATATCGATGGTATGGAACGGCGGCGCTACACGGCTACAGAACACATTTCTGCGGAAGCAATGTATGTGATGGCAACATTTGCCCTTGGTAAGGCTTGGATTAATACCCCACCAGATGAGACAACTCCGTTTCCCAGTTACTCCAACGTCGATTACATTAAGGTGTGGCGACACAAAGATAGTCCCTCAACACGCGCAGTCACACCGATAATTTCTGAAACTGAAGGATTGAAAGTAGCAGCTAAATCTAACCTGGCTCATGTAATATTTTTAGGGAACGCCAAAGCAGACGCTAAGTTAAGCAATCACATGGGAACGATGCTTGACTCGAATAAAGTAGGTGATTCTGTCACTTATACAGTCAACGTACCAGAAGCCAGAACTTTTAATGTCAGGGTTGGAGTCAAACGATATCACAATAGAGGCAAATTTCAACTGTCGATTGGTGGTACTAACTGCGGTAATCCTCAAGATCTCTATGCTTCATCTTCTGATTACGTGGAGCTAGATTTAGGCAACATTACCTTTGATGCCTCTGGTAACAAATCTTTTAAATTTACCGTAGTGGATAAAAATGCTCAAAGCAGCAGTTATAAGCTAGCATTTGACTATATCAAATTGACTCCAAAATGACCGCAGAAGTGATGAGTGAGAAGTAGGAAAATCTCTCTTCAGTGAGGTTGCTAGCTCATCGTAGAGGCGCGAAATATCGTGTCTCTACAAAGCTTTCAACCAAATTTAACCAAAGTCATCAGACAGATTATCTCATCCTATTAATTACCTGACTTATAGACCCGCTTCTCTCTATGGGGAATTGTATACATGTTAAACTTTTGCTTGATAATTAACCAGAAGAAGGGTAGATCTTCTACTAAATATCTTTTCCACAATCTATGAGGTTCTAGCAAAAGTCTATACAACCATTCAAAGCCTACTTCGCTCATCCATTTCGGCGCTCGCTTGACATTTCCTGCTTCAAAATCAATTGTTGCACCTACAGCCAAAAAAAAATCAATCTTAGGTAGCTTGTTTCGATACTGATAAATCCATTTTTCTTGTTTTGGCGCTCCCACCCCGATTGCTAATACTGTAGCTCCCGAGCGATTAATCATTTCAACTATTTCTGCGCATTCTAGTTCATTACGGTCAAACCCCAAAGAGGGAGAATGAGCAGCAACTACTATATTTCTACCTATTTTTTTATTGAGCTTTTCTTGTGCCTTAACCGCAGTCTCTTTTTGTCCACCTAGTAAGAAAATCTTGATTTTTTCATTGTTTCTGTGATAGGTACAGAAGGCAGGAAAAAAATCTGAACCAGAAATTTTTTCCTTAATTGGCGTACCCAAAAATCGCGAGGCATAGACCAATATTTGACTATCACATAGTTTGTAGTCAGCTATTTCGTAAGCTCGCAAAAACTCGCGATCGCATTGTAACTTCATCAGATGATCTACATTAGGCGTAAACACAACCCCTGACTTTAGCTGCCTCAGTAGTTCTTTGATACTTAAATTGTCAAAATCCAAGTTTAGTAGATTAACTTTCCGCATTGATTTATTAGCTCCTCAATCGAGCCTTAAACTGAGACTATCACTTGACGATCTACTGACCAGTTACACCAACTAGTTATAGCTGTATCTACCGACATTGCAATCCAAAACATATTGAGTAGCCAGTTTATTTCTCCTATCATTCCGATAATCATGCCATGAAATTGCCATAGTATACTATTAGGTGTGCAATCTAGTTGTCAACCCTTGGGAAAACTTTATATTTGTTTATTTAATAACACCTCAAGGGATAACAATTTCATAGAAATATGTCGTAACTCAGTAGTTTATATGTAAGTTGGTGGTATTTGTGAATGTTGTCAGCGCCGTTCTGGTTGTACTGACAAAAAACAAGTATCAAAACGAACAATTTCTTCCTTCTCGACCCGAGATACTTCAGGTACAAATTTGTAATGCAGGGTTACCGTCAAAACAGAGCGCGTTGTTTGTTTCGTGTATCAGAATGACAATTTACGTGTTCGCTCTCACGTAGAGATTGCTGACAGAGAATAGGACTGAACTTACAGTGAAAAAAGCTCCGCAGCAAGTATCGTGGCTGGGTCTTATATTACTTAAGTGTCCTCAAAATATATTTCGTTCTCATGCTAGCTACAGATAGCACATAATATCGTCTTCCTCTCGACATACCTAGATTGAGGTATTTTGCGTAAACATTCGCATTGCCAAATATTGAAATACATAATATGGTCTTATGGATAAAAACTGAGGTAGCAACGATAAGGGAACTTTTTTTAACCGAAAAAGTCAACAAGCGTCAATAGATCGTGTCTGCTTCATCACTAAGTAGTTTGAATGACTGATAATGCTAGCATGGGACAATTCGGAGAGTAGCTTTTTTGCGAAGAATCGTCAAATTCAATACATAATCTGGTTTTAACATGCAAGACTTTTTCTGCTCCGGCATTTTCGATTGCTTCTCAAGAATGGCAATTGTAGCAGTATTGCATTTAGCACGCAGTTGAAAGCAGCGTTGAGACCGAAATCTCTGGTGTTGTGAGTTGGTTATGGGGCTTGATGTTTGTTAGTATGTTCCCGAACCAAACATCATAACAAGTGTAAGTTACAGACTCCTACACTGTTTAGCAAATACTCAACAACCGAGCGCGATCGCAACTTTAGCAAACGATGCACGCTGTAGTATCTGCTTTTACCGTTTAAACATCCGTTCGTACCAAACACAGTTGGTGGTTCTACGATTCAGCTATTCAGACAATTTAAACCTTACAGCCACTTATACCTGAAGTCATGAAAATAGCTTACCTCACTACATATGATGTCCTGAACCAGGCAAAGTGGCCGAAGTACCAATCAGGTTTATGTGCAGCAGGCTATTTCCTAGCACGGACTTTGGAAGAACAAAACGTAAAACTTGATTTGGTGGGACCTTTAGAGGCAAAAAATACCCTATCGACTAGAATAAAACGGCGAATATATACTTCTGTGCTGAAAAAGCAATACTATCACTGGACCGATCCTGCTGTTTTGCGCAATTATGCCAATCAAGCCCTACAGAAAATGTCGCAATTCAAGTCAGATGCCATCTTATGTCCAGAAAATTCTCTGCCAATTTCATATCTTGACTCCGATCTGCCGATAGTTTTGTGGTCTGATGCGACGCTTTATTCACTGATAAACTTTTATCCTTATCTCAGTAATCTCTGTCGAGAAAACTTTCATAATATTACGGCAATGGAAAAAGCAGCACTCGATCGCTGTGAGATGATTATCTATACATCTGACTGGGCGGCTCAAACTGCAATTGACGCTTACGGTGTCGAACCATCAAAGGTCAGAGTCATTCCTTGGGGTGCAAATATAGAATGCGATCGCAGCCTTAATGATGTGAATAATATCGTGGAAGCGAGGAATAACAAAACTTGCAAGCTGTTATTTTTTGCTGTGGAATGGTTGCGTAAGGGTGGAGATGTAGCTTTAGCAGTAACCAAAGCATTAAATGAGGCTGGTTTACCAACAGAATTAACTGTCGTGGGATGTCATCCGCCTGAGTCGGAAATCTTACCGGATTACGTTACAGTTATTGGCTATATTAACAAATCAACAGCAGATGGTCGAACTGCACTCGATCGAATTTTAGCTGATTCGCATTTTCTGATCCTACCTACCCGCGCTGATTGCGCTCCTCATGTTTTAATTGAAGCTAACTCTTTTGGCGTTCCCTGTTTAACTACAAATGTAGGTGGAATCAAAACAATTGTTAAAGATGATGTGAATGGAAAAGTCGTCGAGCTAGATACAGATATCTCCGAGTACTGCACTTACGTAACTCATTTATTCGAGCATTACGAGCGGTATAAAGCCTTAGCCAATTCTTCTTTTTATGAGTACGAAATTCGGCTTAACTGGAATGTGGCAGCCAAGGAAGCAAAAAAGTTAATTATGGATTTAATCTAGTAAGCCTAGTTTTTTGAGCAAGTTCTGTTATAATTTGCTAGATTTTGCTGAGCTTCACTGAATATGAACATAGCTTTTGTGACTCATTATGATATTTTTAACAGCAATAAGTGGCATCCAAAAGCAATCGGGTTTAGTGGCACGAGTTATTACAAAGCTGAAGCACTCAAAGAGCGGTTTACTAATTTTGAATATATTGGTCCGTTAACAGAACGGCATTCTCTAAGGACTAAATTCAAAAGACGTTTGTATAAATATTTGTCTACCAAAGCGTATTACGATTGGGCTGCGCTCGATTTACAAAAGAATTACGCTCGACAAATTAACACCAAGTTATCTAACAGTAACTCTCAATTAGTTGTTTGTCCAGATATTTCTACGATCGCCTATGTAGAATGCCAGCAACCGATTGTTTTATGGACGACAAATACTTATGGAGCTTGCATTGACTTTTACGATGATTTTAGCAACCTTTGTCAAGAAACGATCGATAATCTCGTAACGCTCGATCGACTTGCCCTCAGTAAAGTGCAACTGGCGGTTTTCCCCTCCACTTGGGCGGCGGAAGCAGCAATGAATAGCTATCAAATCGATCGCAGTAAGGTTGAAATCGTACCATATGGAGCTAACATAGAATGCGATCGCACGATTGACGACATTCAAAACTTAGTAGAAGCAAGAACAGCAGAGCGATGTAAGTTATTGTTTCTCGGAGTCAGTTGGTATCGTAAAGGAGGAGATATAGCTTTAAAAGTTGCTAAAAAACTCAAACAACTAGGTATCGATGTCGAGTTAACAGTTGTTGGTTGTCAACCTATAACCGACGAACCGTTACCAGATTACGTGGTTAATGTTGGGTTTATCAAAAAATCCGATCCAGAAGGTAGCGATCGCTTAAATCAATTAATTTCTGACTCTCACTTTTTAATTTTACCCTCTAGAGCCGAGACTTATGGAAATGTGCTTTGCGAGGCTAATTCATTTGGAGTTCCTTGTCTGACAACTAAAGTTGGCGGGATTCCTAGTATTATTCAAGATAATGTGAATGGAAAACTATTTGCCTTAAACGCTGACGTTAAAGACTATTGTGAGTACGTAGCCCATTTATTTACTAACTACGCTCAATACAAACAACTAGCATATAGTTCATTTCACGAATATGAAACTCGTCTTAACTGGTCAGCAGCGGGAAAATCAATGCAGACCATCATTACAGAAAAATTTAGCTAATAAATTTAGGAGCGATCTGTTGTTGTCGCAACATTTCTAAATTTAATAGTTGTTTATTTAATGATGCTTGACTCATGTTTTCCTGATTTTGAAACAAGGCAGTGAAAGCTCCAGCACCCATACCATCTTGAGGGAATAGACGATAACAAGGAATAGTGGTTAAATGAGATTGGTAGCGCTCTAAATGAGAAATACTCACAGGTTGAAATTGTGGAAATCTAGCTAAAAACCACTCGCACACTTGCTCGTTTTCTTCGATTGAATAAGTGCAAGTCATGTAGGCGAGATAGCCTTGCGGAGCAACAACTTGAGCAGAGTTAGCAAGAATTCTTTTTTGTCTGCTAGCATTTTTATGAATTAAAGTCGGATGAAAACATCCTAATGCTTTATCTCCTTTAGCTAGTAAAGATTGCCCGGTACAAGGAGCATCAACAATTGCAAGACTGCAAGTATGAGGTAAGCGCTGAGTCCAAATCTGCGGATCGATATTTGTCACAGCAGTAGGGCTAATTTGACAACGTTTTAAGTTAGAAATTAGCATTCCCAGACGCTTACCAATCACTTCATTACTTATCAGTAACTCTGGCTGCAATGCTTTCCAGGCAAAAATTCCTTTTCCTCCTGGTGCAGCACACATATCTAAAATAGTGGAAATTGGTTCAGAGATAGCTAGCAAGGTTGAAGCAGCAAATACTGAGGAAAAATCTAAGCAATAGTAATAACCGTCCTCATGTAAAGGAAACTTTCCTGGTTTTTCACCAGGTGATACGCAATCTACAAAAGCAGGTTGCCATGTAATTGCAGTTGTTACTGCAAATGGTAAAGATTCAGGCTTTTGCCGACACCAGATAATGCAGGTAGGAAAAGATTGCGGCTGAGTTAAGGCTTGAATAAATTGCTCTTGTGCTGTTGAATCGTCAAATAAACGCCGACTGAGCTTAAGTAACAAATTTGAAGGCTTGTCCACTCAAGGAAAATCAAAGCTCTGCGTTTTCTATTGTAGTGGGAATGGTAAGTCAGTTGACAGTGACCAGTGACCAGTGACCAGTTATCAGTGACCAGTGACCAGTTATCAGTGACTAGCGACCAATTACCAATTACCAATTACCAATTACCACTCAACTACTAATGACCAATGACAATCTAATTGCGTTGCCAAACTTTAATATGATCGATTTCTAGATTGTTTGGTAAAGGCGTAGAGTTGTCGGGAGGGCTATTCGTCCACGCTTTGCCGAGAGCAAGAGTTGCTGTAACGTACATTGCTTCGTCGGGAATATTGCCACTATTGGTGTAACGCCGCCGTTCGACACCATCCACGTACCAAACAAGTTTATCTGCTTCCCATAACAAGCCATATGTATGATAGCCGCCAGAAAAATCAATTCCACCCCACCAGCCAGATGATGATTCGTGAGCGCCACTACCGTTTTTATAGTGGATCGTCATGTGGACATTGTTTGTATTAGAACCCACAAATTCGGCAACATCTATTTCTGGGGGCCAGTTTTTGTTTTGCGATAACAACCATAGTGTGGGCCAGAAACCATTGCCTTTAGGCACTTTAGCGCGAAACTCCACGTAACCGTACTGAAAAGCAAACTTATCGTGAGATGCAATCATTCCAGAAGTGTAATTTAAACCGTTAGACGGCTTTCGCTCTGCACGCAAACGTAAGATTCCACCTCCTACTGATACATTATTCGGGCTAAACCATTGCAAATCGCCAGCGCCGCCATTCGTACACCCATTGGGAGCCCAATAAAAACAGGGAGTCCACTTACCAGTATCTAATCCAGAACCGTTGAAGTCGTCACTAAACTTGAGCTGCCAGTTACCAGCAGGAGGATCGGCTAGTGCTGCTGTGGGGCAACATACTATCATCAAGGCACTAAAAGCCAGCAAAACTTTGTCCTTCCAGTTACGCAACCGAAGGTTTTGTTGCATGTAAATATTTCCTTTTGATTCAATTTCAAGAGGAGATAGCAGTTGTTGATGAGCTATTGATTGCCGAAAAAACAAAAAGCTATCTCTTGACGCACCGTATTAATAAACCATTTCGATCGGTGTAGAGTCAAGAAAAAAATTTTTTTTGTGCAGTATTTATGCAGCTAAAGCGAAGTTTTATTTCTGGCAAACGAAAATACTAAGTAGGTGATTTAGCTTGCAACCCTTTCGTTATAGTGGTTGTATCGATCGCTTGGTTTACGAAACGAGTCGAAAATATAACCATAAATATCTAAATTACAAAATAGCCAATTTGTGATGTATTGATATTTATAAAAATTTATCAATTTCCGACTGAAAAAAATTACTGAATAGCCAAATATCGATTTATTGTTGTGTCAAGTTTTTCTTATCAAATTGATAAAATATTTTGAATATCTTGAAATTTCCAGCAAGGCTGCGGCTTTCAAGGGAACAAGGGAGAAGTCGCAAGTCACAATTTAAAAGCCTCTCACCTCTCGCCTCCGTTCCCTTTGACCAAAAACTACTTCTTCACGTAATGATAGATATCAAAATTAGTCAGTTGCAGATGAGATTCTAGTTTGTAAGACTTAGCCATTGAGCTTTCTAAATCAAAATTTCTTTTCTTTTCCCAAAAAGCTTGGTCGCTAATTGCAATAATTGCTGTGTTTGCATTTTTAGTAACGCGACTGACTTCTGCTGCTAACTTAGTTGTATCGAGTCCTAAGCCATCTATTGTTAAAGTATCGCCATAATAAGGTAGTAAATAAGGCACGCCGTACAGCAGTACGGATTTGGTATCTTGGCTATTATTCTTGCTTAGATATTGGGCAATTTCTCGGTAGTTTTCCCGCTGATATCTAGGTTCAAAATAGTAGTTGTAGTTTGCATATAAGTTGAGTAATAGTAACACTATAAAAGCGAGACGATATAAGTTTTCCCAGGTTTTTTTTCTAGGACTAAACCTAAGTACTATTGGTAATAGAAACGATAGGGGAATATAAATATAAAAAGAGTGTCGAGGTAGCCAATTAAATTTTGTCACAATTGCAAAGGCAAGTGCGATGATAAAAGCAGATACAAAGGTAATCAGAAAAAAATTATCAATTGGACGATATTGTTTATATTCTGGCGATCGCGCTTTTAAGCCTCTGACAAGTCCGATAACAATAATACCAGCAACTAATCCAAACAGTAATAAAACAGGTAAATAATTGAAAATGAGTTGCAGGCGATCGCCACCACGCATCTGTTCGATTGGTGGACCGTAAGTTTCTCCAACTAATAAGCCGTAGAAAACAAAAGCTATATTCTGAATAACTGATTGATTCGATGGCGTGACGTGAACTTTTGTCGGATCGGTGGCTACAGGGGAAGCTAAATAAAATATTGCCGCAGGTACACAGGCAATTGCTACAGGTAACCACCATTGCAGCCACCGCTTAATATTTTGAGAAACTAGGAGGTGAGCGATACACAGAGCGAGAGTATAAATTCCAATAAAAATACTACAGAAAAGACCGACCGCTGTAGTTAGACAAAATAGCACCTGCGCGATCGCCGTACCTCTAACATTTTTTTGCGGTAAGATTTGACTGAGAAAATATAATTGTAGAGATGCTAAAAATAAGAGTAAAGTATACGCTCTCGTTTGCTGGCTGTAATAAACTCCGTAAGCACTAAACGATAAAAAGAGCGTTAACCATAGAGCGTGTTTCCTCCCGTAAAGTTGCCATGCAGTAGTAGACAAAACAACGATTGTGCCAATTCCTAGTAAAGCAGAAAGGGAGCGAACGGCAAATTCGCTACTACCGAATAATTGTCGCCAAAAATGTAATACTAAATAATAAAACGGCTGAAAGCGATCGCCCGTATCTGTATTAACAATCGTGGCAATAATATCTTGAATGCTCGTGCCGTCAGAATAATATAAACTAGCACCCTCATCCAGCCATAAACTCTTATCTGGCAAAAGGAAAAATCGCAGGAAAATGCCGATTGCAAGAGTTAAGCCAATAATTAGATAGTACTTAAAATTAGAGGCTCTAATGCGTTCTAGTGACGTTCTTTGTAACAACATAAGATAAGTGGTATATAACTTTGTAGAGACGTTACATGTAACGTCTCTACACTGGTAACTGATTAGCTTCCAACTTCTATTTCGCGATCGCGGTGAATGCGGTTTTTTTGCCAAGTTCCCATCGATTGAGCTGCCAAAGCCTCAATCTGACGATAAATCGAGGTGGGGAGTAACCACAGCAGATAAGCAGCAGCCAGTGTCATCAGCGTGCGACGGGGATCTGTCAAGACAATACCCCAGTGAGTTGCTAAGGCTCGGTGCATGAGCTTCACAGCGATCGCACCTGCTTTGAGACGGATGGCACTACGAGCCAAATAACGCATGTGATATGCCTTAGCAGGTTTCTCCCACTCAGAGATCAATTCCGGTGCATAGGAGCGGGTTTTTTCGATAACTTGCTCTAGGTATTCTAGTTGCTTGAGCAGATTGGCTGAGAGTCCGCCAGAGTTGACGCGATACAAAGTGAGAGCTTCGGGAATGCCAGCAAATTGCCACTGAGTTTGGCTCGCAATCCGCAGCCAGCATTCAACATCTTCTGCTTGGCGAAAGCGCTCGTCGAAATAATATGTTTCTGGGAATTTTTCTGAAGTTCCGTGAAGATTATCGGTAAAGGCGATCGCATCGAGAGTTTCTCGACGCAACACCGCCGCCGAACCATTACCTACAGGATTATCGCACAGCAAGCACTCTGGGGAAATATTTTCTAGCTGCGGCATGAGATAAGTCCCCAAGCGATTTCCCATTTCATCAATTAAAGCCGAACGACTGAAACTCACTCCCACATGAGGAGAGTTGTTTAAATGCTCCACATGTTTTTCTAGTTTTGAAGGCAACCATAAATCGTCTCCGTCTAAAAAAGCAATATACTCTCCTTGAGCGTGACGAATACCTGTGTTTCTCGCTCCCGCCAAGCCTCGGTTGCGTTGGCGAATAATCTGAATTCTGGGGTCAGTAAATTGCTGACAAATTGCTACACATCGATCTGGAGACTCGTCATCAACAATCAAGATCTCTAAATTTTTGTAAGTCTGGTCTAACACTGACTGAACTGTGGCACTGATATATTTCTCACAACGGAAAACTGCAATTACCACAGAAACTTGTTTCATATTACTTCCTTATCAGTTATCAGTGACTAGTGACTGGTGAGTAGTCACTAGACATGAAAAATTAATTCACTAGCCAATAGCCACGAACTACTAACTACTATTCTCTTAATTCTTGAAGAATTCTTCGTTTTTGATTCGAGCCTGTGATCTGAAGCGCTAAAGATTGGATTTGATGATAAGTAGACTTAGGCAATAGCCAAAGCAAATAAGCAGATGCTAAAGTCATTACCGTTCGCCGTGGTTCCTCAAACAAAATTGACCTATATATAGATAGAGCTTTGTGAGAAAATTCGATGGCGGTGGAGCCTGCGGATAAAGTCACAGCTCGACGTGCTAGATGTCGGAGTTGATAAGCCATAGCTGGTTTTTCCCACTCAGCCATCATCTCTGGTGAGGTGTAGGCACGTGCTTTCTCTAACATAGTTTCCCAAGAGCTTAGTTTCTTATACAATTGGGCAGAAAATCCTTTGGGATTCACGCGGTACAAAGTTAAAGCTTCTGCTAATCCTTCAAGCTGCCAATCTGTTTTTAGCATCATTCGCAGCCAACATTCTACATCTTCTGACGGGTGTAAGCTGCGATCGCGATCGAAATAAGAGAGTTCTCCTGACTCAGGCTCGACAAACTGAATTGCTGCTAACAATTCTTTACGAATCACGGGAACTGAACCGTTTCCAATTGGCGTGCGACACAACAGATCGAGGGGCGTAATATCTGTTAATTTAGACATTTGATAAATCCCCAAAGGTTTATCTGCTTCGTCGATAAAAGCCGAACGACTAAAACTGACTCCCACTTTTGGCGAACTATCTAGGTGTTCGACGTGTTTTTCTAGCTTGTGAGGAACCCAAAGATCGTCTCCGTCTAAAAGCGCTACATAATCACCTTGAGCCTGACGAATTCCCGTGTTTCGAGCTGCTGCAACTCCTTGATTTTGCTGGCGAATAATTTTAATCCGGGGATCGGTAAACTGTTGGCAAATTTCGTAACTGCGATCGGTGGAACCATCGTCAACAATTAATAATTCAAAATTTTTGTATGTTTGTGCCAATACAGAGCTTACCGTCTTTGCAATATATTTTTCGACTTGATAAACCGGAATGATGACAGTAACTAATTTCATATTTCAGAGCTTGGTAATTGGTAATTAGTAATTGGTAATTGGTAATTTCTGGAAGCCATCAACCATCAACCATTAAGATTGACGCAATACATGGCGGTTTGTCCAAATTGTAAATACGGGAAGAAAGAGCATGTGAACGATTAAAACTGCTGCTGCAACACCGATAACCTGCCAATGGACTCCAATTAACAAAGAGAGAGCAAACACAGTCGTAAAAGCTAGATTCCAATATAAATCTAAATTGGGTTTGCCTACAGCTACTAATAATTGCGAAGCAGCATCGGCGAAGGGTCTGGGAATTGCTGACAAGCAAATTAATACCAGCACGGGAATAGCAACTATCCACTGACGACCAAAAATAATTGGTACGTACCAATAAGCTAGGCTAGATTGAAGAATAACTAAAGGAAAGATAATTAGAGTAATAATTTTAAGTGCGCTGTAATAAGATTTACTTAATTCCAACATGCTAGCTTTAGCTTTACATAGATGTGGTAAAATCGCTGTATTGATTGCTGTGACTATACTCAGGCTAATTCCCAATCCAGCATTGAACCCAAAAAAATAAATTCCTAATTCTTTAATACCTAAGAACCTACCAATTATTAAATAATCTAAGTTATTTCTTAGCGCCTTGAGAAATTGCACGCCACAGATATTTTTACCAAAATCTAAAATCGATCGCCAAGCTTTTGTCGTAAATTTAGCAGTAGGATGCCAAGCGTAACTTTTACGATAAATAATAATTTCCAGCGGAGTCACCAAAATCCAAGGTAAAACGAACGCCCAGATTCCCCAGCCGCGAATAGCAAATAGGGCAGATAATATATAACTAGCGAGATTTCTCACAACAGCAGCGATCGCGCACACTTTAAGTCGATTTTCGCGAACGATTAAAGCAGATTGGATCGCGGCAAAAGGCCACATTAAATAGGGTATACCAGCAATACAAATGGGTAGAATTAAATCGATTTCGCGAGTCAGGCGATCGCGATAAAACCAAGCAATAGGAAAAGCAAGTAGGCATTGAGCAAAAAATAAGCCTGTAAAGATACTCCAGTTTAACCAATAACCGGAGTTACAAATAGTATCTAATTCTTGGCGATCGCATTGAATTATTTTGGCACTTACCCCAATCTCCATAAAAACTCGCATAAACTCATTGACTGTAGAAACAATTGCCGCTAAGCCGTAGTCATAAGGAGTCAAAAAACGAGCTAAAATTACTGTCAATCCGAGGCGAAAAATCCGAGAAATAATTTCTGCCAAACCTAACCAGCTGAGATTGCGAACGAACCGATTTGAAAGTTTTTGAGGCAGCCTAGATAGAATAGCTGATAGGATAGGCATTGAGTGTATAAACTATTTTTCATAATTCCAGCTCGAATGAGATTCAGTGCAGGCGATCGCTGGATAGTCTCCTATTCAATATATAGTTGATATAGCTATTATTTCCTACAATAACATCATCAATCTTAAAGAAAGCTAGTAATTTATTACTCAGCTATAGCTGAATTTTCATTGTAGACAAATGCCGAATTTACAAATTATACTTAAGTTGCTACAGCGCCACTATGCAAACACAGTTACTAAACGGCACAGTTATGTAAGCATATAATTATTTAAATATATTTAAATATATAATTATGCGGCGGTGTTATCTTGAAGGTAGCTAGCGCGAATTCGAGTAATTTTCTGAAGTAAATAATTAGCAAGTTTAGGTGATAGTAGTTGAATCAGCAGTAATTTTACGAGTAGTGTTTGGACTTTTCTATTGATTAATATTCGAGGTTGTAACTGAATAGCCATTTGCAACTTGTGCCAAGCCACTCCCGCTGCTGTTGCACCAGGAATTTTAGTTAGGTATAAGTGGGCTAAATATCGATAAAGATGAGCCAAGCTTTGATTTTTCAAAAATTGTAACTGAGCGGGGGCTAATTGAAAGGCTCGGTCAATAACTCGAATCGCATCTTTCTCCATCACCTCAATTTTGGCAGAAGCCGAACCAGCCGTTTGACGGTAAAAAATTTGAGTTTTAGGAACGACTACAAAATTATACTTAGCTGCTAAACGGAGATACAAATCCCATTCTTCTGCATGAGTTAGAGTTGAATCGAATTCGCCAACATCTGCTAAAGCAGTTCGGCGAATCAAAGGATTTGATCCGCTTAAGAGAAAATTAGTTTTCAATAATTCTGCATAGACATTACCCTCAAAATATATGGGGCGATCGTCATGAAAAAACTTGCCTTGCCGATCCATGAAGCACGTCCAACTATAGGCAACTCCTGCGGCTGGATGTTGCTGTAATGCTTTTAATTGAAGTTCTAATTTATCTGGTGTCCACAGATCGTCAGCATCGATAAAGGTGATGTATTCGCCAGTAGACAGAGAAATACCACGATTGCGGGCAACTGATACGCCACCATTTTCATAGGAAACTACTTGAATTCGAGGGTCTAGAACGGTTTGGAGTAATTCGAGCGTGCGATCGCTAGACCCATCGTCAATAACTATTAACTCAAAATCTATAAAAGTTTGCTTTTGAATCGAAGCAATTGTTTCCAGAATAGTATTTTGGGAATTGTATGCAGGTACAATAACTGAGATTGTAGGCATGTCTTAACTCTTGAATGAGAGGGTTCTTGTTTGGCGATCGGCAAAAATTGGTACGTCTTCCTTAAAAGCTATTCCCGTTAAAATTAACCCTTGCCAATAAAGATAGGATGCCAACTGAATATCTACAGCAGCTGTGGCAATTAGTAAGACCAAATAAATATTTAATGCAGTTTTAGCGATCGCGCTTTTCCTAGCTTTCAGAGTTAACTCGACAAAACCCCAGACGATCGCAAATGTAAAGGCAAGAAAACCTACAACTCCATGCAAATAAAATAAATCGGGCCAATGATTGTGAGTCCCGATCGGCATATGTTCTGTATATTTTGGTCCTTTCTCTTCGACAACTCCATGACCCCAAATTGGTGCTTCCATCCAACGATTCATCGTCACTTCAGCTAGGCGTTTTCTGACAACTTCAGAACTCCGACGAACGCCACTAATTACCCGATCCCAAGCCGTTTGCATTAGCTCGATCAGTTGAGGCGCAATCATGCCTATCACAACGCTGAGTAGACCTACGATCAGTTGAATGTACCAACCAAAATTAGTCAACAACCAAGAGGCGATCGGCACGACAACCAGACAAACAATTGTCGATCGCGAACCAGAACCTACGACCATTGCCGCGCCTCCGATCGTGCCAATCCAACGCCATTTTTTATTTGCTTCTTGACTGGATAAAAAGAAATAAATATTCCCAATAATACCTAAATTATTCGCAAAGTTAGCAAACAAACGCAAACGAAATTGTCGAGCTTCACCAAAGTCTCCACCAACATCAAATAAATTAACAGTATAAAAACTAGCAGAACCGCGAAATGCAACTAGGGGAGAAACATAAGAAAAGCTCGGTATCCGTAATAAATACATAAAATAACAAATCGTCGCTAAAATTAAGCTCTGCAAGCAAAGAATACAAGCAGCTCGATAAATGACTTGCGGACGAATTTTTAGGCATCCTGCTAGAGGAAATAATGCCATTAAAGCCCAACTTCGCGCCCAGTTGTTGACCGTGGTAAAAACAAACTTTGGTATCCCTAGATCGAATTCCATATGGGACATAAAGATTGTTAGCTCTATGAATAACATGCCAACAATCCATATCCATACAGATAGCGGAATACTAATTTTTTCTGACTCTGGTGTGTCTTTTGTTTGGAACCACCATCTTTTAAAGGCACACCCTGCCAAGATAAATCCTAGTGCTGGAATCCAAACGAGTTGCGCACCCAAAAAATAAATGGGATACGTCAGAATTATGGTATACCAGACCAATTTTTCCTCAAAGTTTTGAGGTTTAACGCTCATGGGATTTTCCTTAAGGGAGCAGAGAGCGATCGAGTAGGGAGCAGAGAGTAGGGAACGTGTCAATATGAATTGCAAATTCGGAATTCCGAATTCCGAATTCCGAATTTTCCTCACGCACCACTCTTTTACCCCTCCACAATCCGATGATGGGTCTTGCGTTCTAGTTCTAGCATCGTCATCCGTCTTTGTCGCAGCCAGAATGCGAGTATACCTGCGCTGACAAATAGAGAACCGCCAGTTGCGCCAAGTAAAATAAACATCCTTTTCGGCGAACTTGGAGATTTTGGCAAGTTCGGTTCTGCCACAATTTGTAGTAAGGGATAGGAACCAAAGGCGTTTGACCTAATGATATCTAAGTTGGCAAGAGTAGAAGAGAACACTGCCTCAGATACCTGTAATTCGCGCCTGAGAGCTTCTAAAGTCGTTTCTTTTTGCGATAAAGTACGGAGGCGGTTTTCTAATTGCAAGATTTGCTGTTCGGTTTCTTTGGCTTGAGATTGCAAGCCGCGATTCTCGGCTTGAGCATCGACGAGCGCTTGGAAGAGGTTTTCTCGCGCCGAACCGTTACTGGTATTAAGGTTAAGTTGTTGAATGAGATCTTGGCTGACTGGTCGTCCGAGTAACGACTCGCTACGGACAAGCATTGCTTTAGCTGCTGCATCGCGCTTATTTTGCTCTGCAACAATCGTAGGATGATCGGGTAAAAATCTGGCGCTCAGCGTCACCAAATTGGCGCTAGTTTCACTGTAGTTTTTTAAGTTTTGCTGAAATATTTGATCTGTTTGCAACACGAAGGCATTAGCAGCATCCTGTTCCGAGAGGTTTAAATTAGCTGCCAGTTGTTGTAAGCGAGAACTCGATTGTTGCTGTTGAGCGACAATTTCAGCTCGTTGTTTGCGTAAAGCTTCAATATTGTCAGAGAGAGCTTTGAGCTGATCGCTAGAGTTCAAGCCAGAGATTGCTTTGTAGTCGGAAAGCCGCTTTTGAGCCATTTCTAGCTTGCGCTGGGAAGAACTTAAAGCAGATTGGAAACTGGCATCGCGTTGAATGAATTCTTGGACTCTGAGTTCGTTGACTCTTGCCTGGATTGCTCTATAAAGAGCGTAAGATTTGTCCCGTGCTTCTTCAGGATTGTCTCCTGTCATTTGAAATTCGATAATGCTAGTACTGTCGCCAATCTTGACTTTAGGTTTGCCAAACTCTTGAGGAGATATATCCATTTGAGTAGCAGCAATCTGAATTACGGCATCGCTTTCCGCAAGAAATTTATAATTCTGTCTGGGATCTTGAGTACTAATGCTGTAGGGAGAGGAGCTGTCTAAAGAAGTCTGTCCGATCTCTGGAAGGGATACTCTAGCTTGAGCAGCAGTTCCTGGCACGTTAACAGCCCATCCACTCGTATAGGTTGGAGCTTTAAGCTTTAAATACGCTAAAGCCGAACACCAAATGGCAGCATTAGCCAATATACCAATCAGTAAATAGGGAGACCAATGGACTTGCTGTAGTCTTGACTTGGGAAACGGGCGAGAAATTGTCACGGATTCAGTCATTCAGCAATCCTCCTAGCAGATGTTTCAAATGATACATTTTTTACAAAAATAACTAGCTGCTACGCAAACTTTAACTATAAAAAATTACTCCGTCTCAACCTCTCGCCTGTATTTCATTACACCTACTCTAAAAACATAATTTCTCAGTCCTGGGTATGAATGTGAACTAATACTAAATAGTTAGTACAGATCTGCCAGCCAGCCAAGTGTTGCCTCAGATTATAGACTAACTCCTAATTTCTCTGACAGTTACAAATCTTAATTTACCCTGAAATATGTTTTTGTGACTAAAAGAGCGAAAATCATCTAAATTTTCCCCGGTTTTAGTGGTTTCTTTATCCTATTTGAAGTGAGTCAGGAGGACAGGAGTATAGATCTCTCCTGTGAAAAGTCAAGCGATACGGAGTATATTTAACAACATAGATTGCAATAAAAAGTCGTTCTCAATTAGCAAATTTTTAGTGAATACCCGATTTAAAAAGCATTCACTGAGGCGATCGCCACTAAATTGCTAACTAAAAACAACGAGAAAATTTCAGTGTTGTTTATGACTTAATTTGTATCAGGCTTAGAAAGAGCTGGCGCATAGGTAACAACTGAGCGTTGACGCTGGAAAGAAAGAGCGCCATCCTGACAATCGACTTGAATGGTGTCGCCTTCGGTAAAAGTCCCCTCTAATAATTTAGTTGCCAGAGGATTTTCTAGGTAGCGTTGGATGGCTCGTTTGAGCGGACGAGCGCCATATACGGGGTCATAGCCGATATCTACCAAGTAATCTTGAGCTGCTGGCGATAGCACGATGCCAATTTTTTGCTCGTCGAGCAGTCTTTGGACTCGTTTGAGCTGAATGCTGACAATTTGCCGTAACTGGCTGCGATCGAGGGGGTGGAAAATAATCAGGTCATCAACGCGGTTGAGAAATTCGGGGCGGAAGTGCGATCGCAGTGCCTCTAAAACTTGCCGTTGTACCTGTTCGTAGTCGGTATCATCTCCAGATAAATCGAGAATGCGATCGCTACCAATATTACTCGTCATGACGATCACCGTGTTGCGGCAGTCAATGACTCTACCTTGAGAATCCGTAATTCGTCCGTCATCCAACACTTGAAGCAGAATATTAAATACATCTGGGTGGGCTTTTTCCACCTCATCTAGCAACACCACAGAATAGGGACGACGACGGATCGCTTCTGAGAGTTGCCCTCCTTCTTCGTAACCAACGTAACCAGGAGGCGCACCCACTAGGCGGGAAACCGAATGTTTTTCCATGTATTCAGACATGTCCAAGCGGACTAAAGCATCGTCGGCATCAAATAAAAACTGTGCCAATGCTCGCGCTAATTCTGTTTTACCTACTCCCGTCGGACCCATGAACAAAAAAGAACCGATGGGACGACCGGGATCTTTCATCCCTGCCCGAGCGCGGCGAATAGCTGCTGCTACAGCCGATACAGCCTCAGATTGACCGACTACCCTAGCGTGGAGGTGGCTTTCGAGTTGGAGTAATTTCTGGCGTTCTGACTCTAACAGGCGATTGATTGGAATACCCGTCCACTTAGCAACGATCTCAGCAATATCAGCTTCGGAGACTTCTTCTCGCAACAGTGTAGAACCCTGGCTTTGAATTTCTATTAGTAGAGTTTCTTTCGCTTCGCGATCGCGCTGTACTCCTTCTAGCTGCCCGTATTTCAGCCGCGCTGCCGTGTTGAGATCGTAGGCGCGTTCTGCCTGTTCGATCTGTACCCGCAAAGATTCTTCTTCTTTTTTCAAAGCCCCGATCGCGTCGAGGATCTGTTTTTCACCCTGCCACTGAGAGTTTAATTCCTGTTGTTTTTGCGTTAATGTAGAAATTTCTTGCTCGATCCGTTCCAAGCGTTCTTTGGTAATGGCGGCGCGTTGGTCTTCACCAGCAATCGAGAGTTTTTCCATCTCTAGCTGCATTAAACGGCGATCGATGATTTCTAGTTCTGTGGGCTTAGAAGTGATCTCCATTTTCAGTTGGGCAGCAGCTTCATCGACAAGATCGATCGCCTTATCGGGTAAAAAGCGATCGGTGATGTAGCGGTGGGAAAGAGTTGCTGCTGCAACCAAAGCAGAATCAGTAATTTTGACGCTGTGATGTGCTTCGTATCGTTCTTTCAAGCCTCGGAGAATCGAAATTGTCGTTTCTACCGAGGGTTGATCGACAAAGACTTGTTGGAAGCGGCGTTCTAAGGCTGCGTCTTTTTCAATATACTTGCGGTACTCATCTAAAGTCGTCGCGCCAATACAGCGTAACTCTCCCCGCGCCAGCATTGGTTTGAGTAAGTTTCCCGCGTCCATTGCGCCTTGAGTCGTGCCACCCGCACCGACAACGGTGTGTAATTCGTCAATAAATAAGACGATTTGTCCGTTAGATTCGGTAACTTCCCGTAATACAGCCCGCAAGCGGTCTTCAAATTCGCCGCGATATTTTGCCCCAGCGATCAAGCTACCCATGTCGAGAGTAATGAGCTGCCTGTTTTTGAGGGATTCAGGGACATCGCCTTTGATAATTCTTTGCGCCAACCCTTCCGCGATCGCGGTTTTCCCCACACCAGGTTCGCCAATTAAAACAGGATTATTCTTCGTGCGGCGAGACAATACCTGGATCACGCGCCGCACCTCATCGTCTCTACCAATGACGGGATCGAGCTTGCCAACCTTTGCCTGTTCTGTCAGGTCGCGCCCAAATTTTTCTAAAGCTTCGTAGCGTGCTTCGGGGGTTCGGTCTATGACCTTTTGATTGCCACGAATCGCCTTGATTGCCGCTTCTAGCTTTGCCGTATCGAGATTGAAGCCTTTGCACACCCTACGCCCGATCCGTTCGTCCTCTCCAAACGCTATCAGCAGGTGTTCGACTGAAACGTGTTGGTCTTGCCAGTTCGTTCTAATCGCATCTGTCCGGTCGAGCATCAGATCCAAATTTCGACCCAAATAAAGCTGACTGCTTTTACCCACTTTCGGCTGTCGCTTGGCAAAAGCTTCAAGCTGCTGATTCATTGCTGCGGGATCGACACCAGCTTTAGTCAGAATCCGATTAGCCAGCCCTTTTGGTTGTTCTAAAAGTGCGATCGCGAGGTGTTCGACCTCCAGTTGTTGTTGCTGAAAACGTTGAACCATCAAATCCTGAGAATTGACGATCGCTTCCCAGGCTTCTTCGGTGAACTTGTTAGGGTCGGTGGGCTGCATCTTAACGATTTTAGATTTTAGATTGGCGATTTTAGATTTAGAAAGAAAATACCATCTAGTGCTGATGGTGCGATCGCTATTAGCCTATCCTATTTTGGGAGTCGGGAGTCGGGAGTCGGGAGTCGGGAGTCGTGAAGAAAGAAGGGTGTAGGGTGTGGGGTGTAGTATTTTTTTCTCCGCGACTCTCCGCGACTCTCCCTCAGCTCTCCCTTGTCCCCCTTGTCTTCCCCCTCTCCCCTGTCCGACGTATACCTCAGCCTACTGTGACACTAACTCCTTCTGGGGAGTAGCAGATTCTCTAGAACTGAGTTGGATCAGCTCTACTTTGTAGCCGTCGGGGTCTTCCACAAAAGCAATGACTGTAGAACCGTGCTTCATTGGTCCTGGTTCTCGTACTACTTTACCGCCACGAGCTTTAATTTCTTCACAAGTGCCGTAAATGTCATCAACGCCAATCGCGATATGACCGTAAGCATCACCTAAGTTGTACTTCTCTGTGTCCCAATTGTGGGTGAGTTCGAGAACGGTATGGTCTGCCTCGTCACCATAGCCTACAAAAGCCAGGGTAAACTTACCGCCTGGATAGTCTTTCTGGCGCAGCAACTTCATGCCCAAAAGTTCGCAGTAAAACTTGAGAGATGCTTCCAAGTTACCGACGCGAAGCATTGTGTGTAGTAATCGCATTAAGTGACTCCAAATTTCAGCATCGATCTCTATTCTAGGGAATGGGGAGTCGGGAGCAGTTATCAGTGACCAGTGACCGGTGACCAGTTAACCAACAACCAACAACTATCAACTGTCAACCGTCAACCAACAACTAATGACAAATGATAAATGACGAATGACAACCAATTTCGTGTCAAATGATCCTTAACATCGTACCCATCAGCCTGTAAAATTCCTATCCTGACTCAAATGAAGTGAGTAGTGAGTAGTAAGTAGAACCAGTGAGGAGTGACTAGTGACAAGAATTGAGTCCAGCCACTAGCCACCAGCCACTAGCCACTGATAACTGATAACTGATAACTGAAAAAGGAGCTACGCAGCATGATCGATACAATAGACAGCGCTATAGACAACATTATTGCTAGAGAAATTCTCGACTCGCGGGGTCGCCCTACTGTCGAGGCAGAAGTACATTTAATTGGGGGAGTGGTGGGACTCGCCCAGGTTCCCAGTGGGGCTTCTACAGGAACTTTTGAGGCGCACGAACTTCGAGATGACGACAAGAGCCGTTATGGGGGTAAAGGGGTACTCAAGGCGGTGGAAAATGTCAATTCGGCGATCGCTCCACAACTATCTCAAATGGATGTCTTGAACCAAGAAGCTATCGATTGCGCCATGATCGCTTTAGATGGCTCTCCAAATAAAGCCAACCTGGGAGCAAATGCGATTTTATCGGTGTCTTTGGCGGCGGCGAAGGCAGGAGCGGAGTTACTCGGAATTCCTTTGTATCGCTATCTCGGGGGTCCTTTAGCCAACGTGCTACCCGTACCTTTGATGAACGTGATCAATGGTGGCGCTCATGCGGCAAATAATATCGATTTTCAAGAATTCATGATCGTTCCCGTTGGTGCGCCTTCATTTCGAGAGGCACTACGTTGGGGGGCGGAAGTTTTTGCAGCTTTGAGTAAGGTATTGGACGACAAAGGATTGCTCACTGGTGTGGGCGATGAAGGCGGTTTTGCGCCTAATTTGGAGTCGAATCAGGTAGCTCTAGAAATACTAATGAGCGCGATCGCCAAAGCTGGATATAAACCTGGGGAGGAAGTTGCATTAGCCTTGGACGTAGCCGCCAGCGAGTTTTATAAAGATGGGCAGTATGTCTATGACGGCGCAGCTCACGCGCCCACTGAGTTTATCGAGTATTTGGCTAAACTAGTCGGTGAATACCCAATTGTCTCAATTGAAGATGGGTTACATGAGGAAGATTGGCAGCACTGGCAGTTGTTAACTGAAAAAATTGGCGATCGCGTTCAACTGGTAGGCGACGATCTATTTGTGACTAATGCCACCCGCCTGCAAAAAGGGATCGAAACCAAAGCAGGAAATGCTATCTTGATCAAGCTGAATCAAATTGGTTCGCTGACGGAAACTTTAGAAACCATCGATCTAGCTACCCGTAACGGTTTTCGCTCGATTATCAGCCATCGTTCGGGAGAAACAGAAGACACGACGATCGCTGACTTAGCTGTAGCAACACGCGCAGGTCAGATTAAAACTGGTTCTCTCTGTCGCAGCGAACGGGTAGCAAAATATAATCGCCTATTGCGTATTGAAGACGAACTTGGCGATCGCGCTGTTTATGCTGGAACTGTGAAGATGGGACCGAAGTAGGGATTGGTAATTGGTAGTTGGTAATTGGTAGTTGGTAATTGGTAGTTGGTAATTACTACCAATTGCTGACTGTTACCCATTACCCATTACCAAAATTAGGGATAAAATCCTAGCTTAGGTAGTCCTAAACTCTCGTCCCAACCCATCATGATGTTGAGGCATTGAATTGCTTGTCCGGCTTGTCCTTTGATCAAGTTATCGATCGCTGATAAGACGATGACTCTACCGGTACGGGGATCGGTTTCGATACCGATGTAGCAGAGATTGCTGCCGCACGCCCACTTAGTTTGGGGATAGATGCCACTGTCGCAAATTGTTACCCAAGGGCAATTGCGATAAAAAGCTCTGTAGATGGTAATTAAGTCTTCTCTAACTAACCCAGGATCGCGTAGAGTGGCGTAGACGGTGGCGAGGATACCGCGTACCATCGGGACTAAGTGAGGAGTAAATTGCACTAACACTTGATGTCCAGCCAAATCGCTGCAAACTTGCTCGATTTCTGGCGTATGACGGTGACGGGCAACGCCATAAGCAGCAAAGGAGTTATCTGCTTCTGCCAGCAACAGTCCAGTTTTTGCCTGTCTACCACCCCCAGACGTGCCGGATTTTGCATCGACGATCGCGGTTTCAGGTACGATTAAGCCTTGTTTTAGTAGGGGTGCAAGTGCTAACAAACTGGCGGTGGGATAGCAGCCAGGACAACCGATCAGTTGGCTTTCGGCAATGCGATCGCGATACAGTTCTGGCAAGCCATAAACTGCTTTTGTTGCCACAGCTATGTCTTGCCGCTGTTTGCCGTACCAGATTTGATAAGTTTCTAAATCGCTAAATCTATAATCGGCAGATAAATCGAGAACTTTACAACCTTTATCGACCAACTGAGGAGCCATATCGCAAGCAAAACCATTGGGGAGTGAGAGAAAGACTACCTCACACCTTGCCGCGATCGCTTCTGGATCGACAGATTCGATTGGCTGCGCTACCCGATGAGCTAAGTGGGGGTATATATCAGCAAACGATTTGCCAGCACTGCTATCGCCACCCAAGTAGACGAGTTCTACTTCAGGATGATCCATCAACAATCTGACTAATTGCACCCCGCCATAGCCTGACGCGCCAACAATTCCTACCGATACGCGCCCTTCTTTACCCATGACAATCAATCCTGATGAAATACATTTTTATGACTCGATTGCGATCGGGCTTTGACAATTGGCGATCGCCAACTGCTCTTAGCCTCGGAAATGGATTTGTAAACTAGGAAAAAAAATTAACTTTCGCTGCATTGTAGTACTAAAAGGGAAATCTCGTTGCAACAATTTTTTCAAATCTTGACGTAAGCCGTGGGGTGAGTTATCAGTTACGCCAAAATAGCCGTTTTGTAACGCAAGAAAGGGTGTGGGGTGTGGGGACAAGGGAGACAAGGGAGACAAGGGGGAACTCGCTCTTCCCCACGACCGAAGGGAGTGGGGATTAGGGGGCGAAAGGGGACAAGGAAGCAGGTGAGCTTTGTGTGCAGGTGAGCTTTGTGTGCAGGTGGGAAGGTGGGCTTCAGGTGCAACAACTACCCATTACCCATTACCCATTACCAACTACTAATTCCCTACACCCTACATCCCACACCCTTTCTTCACGCTCTTACTGACAACTGCTCCCAACAGGTAATCAAATTTCCTGTAGCAGTTTTTGCGGATCGACTTGCGCAGCCATTTCTTGCTTTTTTAATTCAATTGCTTTTAGTTCATCTAATTGCCTGAGAATTTTTTCACCCACATTTTCTGGCAGTACTTGAGCAATACGCGAGGTTTCGTATTCTATAGAAATCATTCTAATAATTTGACAATATCCGTATAATAATTCTTCCGATAATTTAATTTGTTGTGCGATTTTGTCGATCCCTTTGCTCGTAATGTCAATTTGACGACTATATAATTCCTGTTGCGCGCTTAACATTTTTTGCTGTAAATTTTTTAAGCGTCGAATCAATTTTTTATTAGCATTTAACTCTTGTTGCAGCTTGAGAATCTGTTGCTCCATCTCATGTTTTTGCGATAGCAATTGTTGCTCAGAGGTGAGCCTACCTAACTCTTGGCGATCGCGCTCTTTGAGTCTTTGACGCATAGTTGCATAGGTTCCTATGCCTGCCGCTGTAGGTGCAGCCGCAGCTAATAGCAGTTTATTGGTTGTAGGATTTAGAATGCATAACGGTACGGTAATGGCTAGAGCAAACTTACTAATATTAAAAGCAAGAGATTTCGCTCTTGCTCCTGGTTTTCTTAAAAGATAATTTTCACCTGTATGAGAATTTTCTAGCCACAGCAAATCTTTTAAAACCTTACCTTGCATCAGATAAAGCAAAAGTAGTTTATCTCCAGCTACAGCTGATATTCTTTCCTCTCGTCCTAAAGTAGAAAAATCTAGTGCTTGCAGCAGATTATTTTTGTATAGATTCCCTACATCGTACAACCGCAATTGATAAACACGTCTGTATTCTGGTTGCTTATTATATTTATTTCGATACGATGATTCTAGATATGAATTAAAGCTAGCAACTTCGGTGCGTACTAAGGCATATCTATAGTCACACTTGAGACATATACCTTCGAGAAAGTCTTCATCGCATTCTTCAAAGCTGGGAAAATAGACAGAATGACGACAAGCCGGACAGGAAATTTGCAGTGTCATGGAAGGAGCTAGGGGCGATCGTGAGAGCTGAGAGACTGTAGGGCAGAACTCTTTTTGAAGCATGAGGATTGAAAAAGATTGAAAAAGGCTGAGGAAATCTTTCTTTTTCTTCAAAAAAAGTCTAGCCTCTAGCCCTTAATCCCTCGATCCTAACCCCAAGTCCCTCCAGAGAGGTTGCGGGGATGGCAGTTGAGTTAATAAAGTTGATAAACTGTTGTACGAGTTCGGGATTGCGCCATCCTCGATTGGTTTCTGCAACCAAAACTTTTAATGCTTCTTCCTGAGACAGCGCGCGTTTGTATGGGCGATCGCTAGTCAGAGCATCATAAATATCAATAATTTGAAATACTTGGGCGAGATAAGGAATCTGTTCTCCAACTAGTTGATAGGGATAACCAGAACCGTCCCAGCGCTCGTGATGGTGCAAAACAATTGGAATCACCCCTCGCATCGTCCGTAGAGGTTGACAGATTCTCTCACCAATCAAAACGTGCTGTCGCATCACTTCCCACTCTTTGGGATTTAGTTTTCCAGTCTTCAGCAGCACGGCATCGGGAATGCCAACCTTACCAATATCGTGTAAATAACTACCCCACATCAAATCTCGTCTCTGAGGGCGGGACAGATTGAGATAGCCACCGAAAGCATCGCTCAAGTTTACCAAGCGTTCGCAGTGATCGCCAGTATTGGGATCGCGGCTTTCCACTGCTCTAGCAATGGAAAATAACACTTGCGAAGCATGATCTAAATCTTCATTCAAACGCTTTTGACGCACCAAGGATTTGACGCGGGCAGCTAATTCCAGGCGATCGAAAGGTTTGCTTAAAAAATCATCTCCCCCAGCTTCAATCCCACGAATTCTAGCTTGTCTATCGTTTAAAGCTGTGATAAAAATGACTGGGATCAACCTTGTCTGTTCGTCCTGCTTCAGTTGGCAACAAACTTCAAATCCATCCATTTCTGGCATCATTACATCCAGTAGGATTAGATCCGGTTGACCTTGACTGACGGACTCTAGCGCTGACGAGCCGCTATCTGCCTCTAAAACTTCGTACCCCTCTACCGAGAGAATAGCTACAGCCGTCATACGACTAGCTGGATGGTCGTCAACTACCAGGATTTTAGGCGGAGCTAGATCGAAGCTGTTCACTCAATATACCTGTATTATTATCTACAATCTGAAGTCTGTGTGAAGTCTGTTGGAAGGACAACAAGCTAGACGGAACAATCCGTCAAAAGTCACAGACTCATCAGTGAGATTGTTTCATTTTGTCAAAAAATATCTGAATTATACCGGAAAAGTTTTAATAAATTAACTTTAGTTTATCTTTGAGGCATTAGCCACGTATGGTTAATTCTACCTCTGCTTTCGCAACTTCTGCTTTCAGATTTTACTTTCACAACATACAGCACTTTTCTCAACTACTCACTCTTACCATTCTAGAGTTTAGGTGAGAAAAGACATAGTGGATACCAGTTTTTGAACCGTCTATAGCCACGCATTCGCAAGTCAACCCCACACCCCACAATCCATTCGCCGATAACTTTGTAGAGACGTTACATGTAACGTCTCTACACTGATAACTGATAACTAATAACTGACTAATGCTCGTCGCCTAAACAAATGCCCAAACCACGGGCAGTTTTGACCAGTGTACCGTGAGGATTGACTGCGCGGTATTGGGCGATCGCCTCGGGAATAGGAACGCTGACAACTTGACGTTTTTGCCACGTTACCATGTGGTCGTACTGTGCTTCGGCGATCAAATCGACAGCCGCAACACCAAAAGCAGAGGCAATTACCCGTTCTAGTGGCGACGGCGTACCACCTCGTTGAACGTGTCCTAGTACTGTGACTCGCGTTTCTGCTCCAATCCGAGTGCAAATTTCGTCAGCTAAATATTGACCGATGCCACCATAGCGACATTGTCCCAAGCGATCCGTAGACATGACACATACACCTGTTTCCGTCCGCACCGCTTCCGATACGACGACGAGAGAATAATTTTTCCCCTGTTCTTGTCTTTCTTTAATCGTGTAACAGACGCGCTCGACAGTGTAAGGAATTTCTGGGACTAAAATCACATCAGCACCACCAGCAATCCCCGCACTGATGGCGATATGTCCTGCATCGCGTCCCATAACTTCTAAAATCATCACGCGGGAATGACTGGCAGCCGTAAAATGCAACCGATCTAAAGCTTCAGTGGCGATACTTACGGCAGTATCAAAACCGATTGAAAGTTCGGTTACGCCGACATCATTGTCAATCGTTTTAGGAATTGCTACCAGGTTGAGATTTCCTTGTTGGGCAAGGCGACGTAAAATCGCCATACTACCGTCGCCACCAATGCCAATCATGGCATCCAAGCCTAATTGGTGGTAGCCAGCAATAATATCTTCCGAGCGATCGCGGATAGTCCCGTCTGGCATCGGAAAAGCAAAAGGATCGCCTTTATTGGTCGTTCCTAAAATTGTCCCACCAGCTACGAGCAATCCATCAACTTTGTCAATTTCTAAGGCGATCGCTTGTGGTGGTTGAGCCATCAATCCTAAAGTGGCTTGTCGAATTCCAAATACCTCCCAGCCATAAGTACCGACAGCGCGATGCACCACGGCACGAATCGCGGCATTCAAACCCGCACAATCTCCACCACTGGTCAAAATTCCAATTCTTTTCATTCAGTTATTAGTTATCAGTTAACAGGGAGCAGGGAGCAGGGAGCAGGGAGCAGGGGGACAAGGGGGACAAGGGGGACAAGGGGGACAGGGGAGTTGGGGGAGAAAAACCACGCACCACGCACCACGCATCACACCTGCATCAACACGCGCCACTCTACCAAAGCAGTACATTAGACTGAAACAGGTAGCATCGATCTTAATTACAATTTGATTTTAGATTTCTTTATTTTTTGCAATATTCAGCTAGTTCTACGCAGTGATTACTTCAGATAACGATTCTTTTGATTTTTCGGATGCATTAACTATTCCCCAAGCCCCGCCTGGTTATAAATCAGGCTTTATTGGGATTATTGGTCGTCCTAATGTTGGTAAATCGACGTTGATGAATCAACTTGTGGGGCAAAAAATTGCAATTACTTCTCCAGTCGCGCAGACAACGCGCAATCGCTTGCGAGGAATTTTGACCACACCCGCAGCTCAATTTATTTTTGTCGATACGCCAGGAATTCATAAACCCCATCATCAGTTGGGAGAAGTGTTAGTCAAAAATGCTCAGATTGCCATTGATTCTGTCGATGTAGTCTTGTTTGTGGTCGATGGTTCTCAAGTTGCTGGGGGAGGCGATCGCTTTATTATCGAGTTGCTAACTCAGACACAAACCCCTGTAGTTCTAGGGCTGAACAAAATCGACCGGAGATCGACTAATACTGAAGATTTGGATCGTTCTTACCAAGAAATAGCTAAATCTTACCAATGGCAGATGCTAAAATTTTCAGCTCTCAATGGTGAGGGATTAGAAGCTTTGCAACAGGCAATTGTAGAATGTTTGGAGCCTGGTCCTTATTATTATCCTCCCGACTTAGTTACAGACCAGCCAGAACGTTTTATTATGGGAGAATTAATTCGCGAACAAATTTTATTGCTAACACGGGATGAAGTTCCTCACTCGGTAGCAATTACTATTGACAAAGTGGAGGAAGCTCCTAATATTACCCGTGTATTTGCGACTATTCATATCGAGCGAGATTCTCAAAAAGGAATTCTGATCGGTAAGGGAGGAGCAATGCTCAAAGCGATCGGTAGCGCTGCTCGCGAACAAATTCAAAAGCTAATCGCCGGGAAAGTTTATTTAGAACTATTTGTAAAAGTACAACCAAAATGGAGGCAATCTCGGCTCAGACTATCAGAATTTGGTTACAAAGTAGAAGAATAGTTGGTAATGGGTAATGGGTCATTGGTAGTTGCTCCCTTGTCCCCCTTGTCTCCCTTGTCTCTCCCTGCTCCCTGATAACTAAAACATGTTTGAAAAATCTAATCAGACTCCACTCAAGAAAAATAAAGATGTTGTCCTATTAATTAAAGGATTAATTATTGGCAAAGTTCTGACCTTGCTGGTTATTGGTGGTTTGTTGTGGTGGCTAAAACCTCAATTGTGGAGCAGCGCTACTGCTACAAATCAAACTTCAGAAAATCCAGTAGCAACAACAAATGGTTCTACCTACGATCGCACGACAGGTGTACCATCAGGTACGTTTAACTATGGTGGTAGTGCTGCATGGATACCAATCCGCCAAGTGGTTGACGCTCAGATTCAGCAAGCACGCCCAGAACTTCAATTGCGCTATATCCAGCCGCCTAATGGTAATTTGAGTTCTAGTGTGGGAATACAGATGTTGCTCGACGGGAAATTAGATTTTGCCCACTCCTCTCGTCCGCTAACAGCAGCAGAAAAAGCACTGGCACAAAAGCAAGGATTGACACTGGCAGAAATTCCAATTGCGATGGATGGGATCGCCGCCGTCGTTCATCCCTCTTTGCAAATCTCTGGCTTAACCGTAGAGCAGTTGCAGCAAATTTATCAAGGCAAAATTACCAACTGGAGTCAGTTAGGTGGGGAAAACTTGCCAATCGTACCATACACTCGTCATCCTCAAGATGGTAGTCCGGTTGCAATCTTTTCTACGTCAGAGCAAGCTTTTGGGACAAACGTGCGCTCTGTCAACTCCACAACAGCCGCCTTGCGTTTAGTTAATCAGACTCCAGGTGCAATCTATTATGCTTCTGCCCGTGCGGTCGTGCATCAATGCGGGGTCAAGCCAATTCCCTTGGGAGAGAATAGCGATCGCTTCGTCGCTCTCTATCGCGAACCGCTATCTCAACCTTGCCCTAATCAGCGTCATCAACCAAACTTAGCAGCTTTTGCTGATGGCAGCTACCCCCTAACTCGTAATTTATACGCGATCGTCAAGCAAGATGGAGGTAGGGCGCAACAAGCAGGAGAGGCTTACACCAAACTCCTCCTTTCTGACCAAGGACAACAAGCCATCCGACAAGCTGGCTTCGTGCAAGCAGCAGCCTCCACCGCACAAAACAAACCAACTAACTAACAAATCTTTAATTCCGAATTCCGAATTCCGAATTCCGAATTCCCTAATCTAGTTCCCGCCGCCCTTCTAAAGCTCTTGCTAACGTCACCTCGTCAGCGTATTCTAAATCGCCACCTACGGGTAAACCAAAGGCGATTCGCGTCACTTTTGTGAATGGTTTGAGGAGTTGACCGACATACAGCGTTGTCGTCTCTCCTTCCACGCTAGGACCAATTGCTAAAATCACTTCCTTGGGTTGTTGTTGACTCACCCGTTGTACCAGTGATTGAACTGTTAGCTGTTCGGGTCCGATGCCATCCATCGGTGAAATGACTCCCCCCAAAACGTGATATTTGCCGTGATATTCTCTAGTTTTTTCCAAAGCAATCACGTCGCGGGAGTCAGCCACAACACAAATTGTATTATTGTCGCGGTTAGAGTTACGGCAGATCTCGCAAACGGGTTCGGCTGAGAGATGAAAGCAAACTTTACACAAACCCACTTGTTTTTTTGCTTCTAACAAAGCCTGTGCTAAGGCTTCAACTTCTGCTTCTGGACGCTTCAAAATATGTAGAGCAAGGCGCTGAGCGGTCTTGGGACCGACTCCTGGCAAGCGCTGCAACTGCTCGATCAAACGAGCCAAAGGACGTGCGTAAACCGTGGTTTTATCTCCTGCGATCGCTTTTTTATTTTATCAGTTATTAGTGAGTGGTGCGTGGTGCGCGATCGGCAGCCAATTAGCAATTACCAATTACCACTTACCAATGCGATTTAATATGTAAATGAGCTTTCAGCCCCCCGATTAAATCTATGGAATTAGCAACTACTACCAATCTTCCCAGCAGCGATTTAGATGCCTTTTGGATGCCGTTTACGGCTAATCGTCAGTTCAAGGCTAGTCCCCGTTTGTTAGTGGCGGCTGAGGGGATGTATTACACCACATCTGACGGACGGCAGATAATTGATGGTACGGCGGGGTTATGGTGCGTCAATGCGGGTCACGGTCGCCGAGAAATTGCCGATGCGGTACAAAAACAGGTAATGCAGTTGGATTTTGCTCCGACGTTTCAGATGGGACATCCAGCACCGTTTGAATTGGCAACACGGCTAGTAGAACTGTTACCTGGAGATTTGAATCGCGTCTTTTTTACGAATTCTGGTTCGGAATCTGTCGATACGGCTTTGAAAATTGCGATCGCCTATCATCGGCTTAAAGGTCAAGGGGCGCGGCAAAGACTAATTGGTAGAGAACGCGGCTATCACGGGGTCAATTTTGGTGGTACGGCGGTGGGAGGCACGGGAGCAAACCGCAAGTTATTCGGCAACATCGTAACTGGAATCGATCATTTATCCCACACTCATAATTTAGAACATAACGCCTTTACTCGCGGACAACCTAAGTGGGGCGAGCATTTAGCTAACGAGTTAGATCGGTTGGTAACGTTACACGATGCCTCAACCATTGCTGCTGTTATTGTGGAACCAGTTGCAGGATCGACAGGAGTTTTGCTACCACCAGTCGGATATTTGCAAAAGTTACGCCAAATTTGCGATAAACACGGCATTTTACTGATTTTTGATGAAGTGATTACGGGTTTTGGACGTTTGGGTAAGCCATTTGCTGCTGATTATTTTGGAGTCATACCAGACATAATTACGGTGGCAAAAGGAATTACCAACGCGACTGTGCCGATGGGAGCGGTATTCGTGCGCGAGGAAATCTATCAAACCTTTGTCCAGGGAATAGAAAACGGGATTGAATTTTTCCACGGCTACACCTACTCCGGTCATCCCGTCGCCTGTGCTGCGTCTCTGGCTACGTTAGATATATACAAAAAAGAAGGATTGCTGACTCGCGTATCAGAAATTGCGGATTACTGGGAAAATGCCGTCCACAGTTTGCGCGGTTTACCCCATGTTATCGATTTACGCAATTTGGGATTGGTAGGAGCGATCGAACTAGAATCAATTCCAGGCAAACCAGGAGCAAGGGGATATGAAACTTTTGTCAAATGCTATCAGCAAGGGGCATTAGTCAGAGCAGCGGGAGATAATATTGCGCTGTCGCCACCGCTGATTATTGAAAAGCAGCATATCGACGAACTATTTGGCGTGGTAACGGATGTGTTGAAGCAATTAGCGTGATGATTACATAGACTGTAGGGGCGCACAGCTGTGCGCCCCTACAAATTTTGCGTATTAATCGATCGCAAATTTATCGGCTTTCAGAAGCGACTCTGACATCTGTATCGCTGGGTTCCAACTGCTGGGGTGGCTGAGGTGGACGACGAGATTGAAAGCGATCGCGCAAATTACTGATAACAATGTACAGTACTGGCACGACAAACAAACTCAAGAACGTTGCCACGAACATGCCGCCAAATACTGCCGTACCAAGTGCTTGACGACTTTTTGCCCCCGCACCCACGGCAATGACTAGGGGGAAAATCCCTAATAAGGTCGAAAGAGCCGTCATCAAAATTGGTCGCAAGCGTTCCTGGGATGCTTGAATTGCTGCTTGCGTAATTGACAGTCCGCGATCGCGCAATTGGTTGGCAAATTCTACAATCAGAATTGAGTTTTTACTTGCCAATCCGATCAACATCACCAAACCAACCTGACAGTAAACATCATTCGGTAAACCCCGCAGATTCTGAGCTAACAACGCTCCGAAAATTGCTAGGGGAACCGCCAGCATGATGATCAATGGATCGACGTAATTCTCGTATTGAGCCGCCAGCACTAGGAATACGAAGACCAAGCCTAAAGCAAAGATAATCGGTGCTTGACCACCTGATTCTGTCTCGTCTAAGGAAATCCCCGACCACTCGTAGCCCATACTAGCTGGGAGAACCTCCGCTGATAGTTTTGCCATCGCGTCCATTGCTTGTCCGGTACTAAAACCAGGAGCCGCAGAACCGTTAAGTTCGATCGAGCGGAAGAGGTTATAGTGTGTAATTGACTGCGCTCCAGTAGTCGGGGTGACTTTTACCAAGTTGCTCAGCGGAATCATCTGCCGCTGGTCGGGATCGGTTTGATTCGATCGCACGTATAATTTACCAATATCCTCTGGATTCGAGCGAAACTGCTTGTCGGCTTGGACGTACACCCGATAAGTCCGCCGTTGTAGGTTGAAATCGTTGACGTAGCGCGAACCCATGTATGTTTGCAGGGTATTTAAAATTTCGTCTACATCGACTTGTAAGGCTTTGGCTTTGTTGCGATCGATCTCGATCTCCATTTGCGGCGCATTTGCCCCAAAAGTACTAAAGACAGCTGACAATCCAGGGGTTTGATTTCCACGTTGCATCAGTTGTTGCATTACGCCGACAAGATCGTTGAGAGGAAGATTTCCCTGACGGTCTTGCAGTTGATATTGGAAACCGCTGACGCTACCCAAACCGCGAATTGCGGGCGGATTTACAGGCAGAATTCTAGCTTCGGGAAATTGGGAAACAACACCGCGCATCCGATTAATCAGAGCTTCTGCCGATTGATTTGCCCCTGGACGTTCGCCCCAAGGTATGAGCGGGGTAAAAATTGCTCCCCTGTTAGCGGTGTTACCCGTACCACCAATACCGAAACCACCAACGGCAAAAGTTGCTTTGACTTCGGGTAATTTCAGATATTCAGTTTCGATTTTCCGCATCACGTCGCTGGTGTAGTTCAGCGAAGCTCCTTCGGGTCCTTGAATTAGGGTGATGAAATAACCTTGGTCTTCATCGGGTAAAAATCCGGTGGGGACAATTTGATACAACCATGCCGTTAGTCCTAAGAAGACGACAAATATTCCCAAAACAATCGGTTTGATCCGCGTTAGGAAACTGAGCGATCGCTCGTACTTGTGGCGCGTCCAATCGAGGAAGCGATTAAACTTACCAAATACCCAAGCTATAGGACCCCGTGCAGGTGGTTTTTGTCGCAGCAACAAGCCTGCGAGTGAGGGCGTAAGGGTCAGCGCCAAGAAGGTAGAAATTGTAATTGAAAAGGCGATCGTCAGCGCAAATTGCCGATAAATTTGTCCTGTGGCTCCTGGGAAAAAGGCGACGGGGACAAACACCGCCATCAATACCAAGGAAGTTGCAATCACTGCCCCAAACAATTCGTGCATCGCCTCTGATGCTGCTTGACGCGGTGGCATTCCCTCATCTTGAATCAAGCGAGAGATATCTTCCACAACAACGATCGCATCGTCTACTACCATCCCTGTAGCAAGGGTTAAACCGAACAACGTCAAAGAGTTAATCGAGAAATTGAACGCTTTAACAAAAGCAAACGTGCCGATCAAAGCTAGAGGAATTGTCACAACCGGAATCAAAGTCGTGCGCCAGTCCTGCAAGAACAGGTAAATCACCGCAATTACCAGCGCCACAGACATGAGCAGGGTAATAATGACTTCTTTGAGGGACTCTTCTACAAATAAGGTCGTGTCATAGGCTACCTGATATTCCATCCCTGGCGGAAATTGTTGAGATAGCCGTTCCATTTCGGCTTTAACATTTCGTGCCACCTCCAAATCGTTGCTACCTGGAATCGGAAAGATCCCGATCCCTACCGCCTCTTGACCCCGATACCGCAGGAACGAACTGTAGTTTTGCGCCCCCAATTCTACCCGTCCTACATCGCTCAATTTAATCAGGGTTCCGTCTGGTGCGGTCGAGATTACCATGTCTTCAAACTGAGACACGTCAACAAGTCTACCCACAGCCCGCAAGTCAATTTGATATTGCTGCCCGTCTTCTGTAGGCGGCTGACCGATTTGCCCCGCGCCTACTTGCAAGTTTTGTTCTTCGACGGCATCGACAACATCTTGTGCTGCTAAATTGCGGCTGGCGAGTTTATCGGGATCTAGCCACAGGCGCATAGCATAGCGACGTTCGCCAAAAATCCGCGCCTCGCTCACGCCCTTGACTCGTTGCAAGGCATCGACCATATAAAGATCGACGTAGTTGCTCAAGAAAACGTTGTCATATTGTTTGTTAGGCGAGAATATACCCATGCCTAACAGCAGGTTGTTGGTCTGCTTTGTCACCGTCACGCCGACTTGACGCACTTCTTGCGGCAACTGCGGTTCGGCGATCGAAACGCGGTTTTGCACGTCTACAGCAGCAATATCGAGATCCCGTCCTGCTTCAAACGTGACTGTAATCGTACTCGTACCGTCGTTGGCGCTACTGGAGTTGATGTATCTCATCCCATCAACGCCGTTAATTTCTCGTTCTAGTACTGTCGTTACTGTATCTTCTACGACTTCTGCACTTGCCCCAACATAGTTAGCAGTGACTTGCACTTGGGGCGGCGCAATTTCAGGATATTGAGCGGCGGGCAGGGTAGGAATGCTAATCGCTCCTACCAGCAAAATAATGATGGCGCAGACGCTCGTAAAAACTGGTCGCTTGATAAAAAAGTCAACAAACATGAGGGAGTAGGGAGTAGGGTAGTTGTAGAGGCGGGTTTACCAAGCGGCTTTGCTACTAGCAAAAATTTCAGGTGAACCCGCCCGTACAGGAGTAGGGAGTGGTTCATAGTTCATAGCTAATAGTTGATTGCTATTAACCATTGACCAATAACTATTGACCATTGACTCCCTTGTCTCTTTAAGATTCAGGGGCGATCGGTGCGCCGTCTCTAAGGTTGAGCAGTCCTGAAGTAATAATTCGCTCTCCGGGTTTTAATCCTTCGAGAACCTGGTAATTGTTACCTTGAATGCTGCCTAATTTCACGGGTTTTTGCCGTGCTATCAGCTGTGGTTGTCCCGATTGTGCCTGTTGAGACTGTTGTTGTGGTGCTGATTCTGCTACATAGACGAAGTTTTGACCGCCAATCCGGTTAATTGCCGTTGTGGGAACGAGAATGCCTTGGCGTTGATTCCAAATGACTCTCGCTCTTACATATTGGTCGGCACGCAGTTGATTTTGGGAATTTTCAAATAGAGATTTGACGAGTACGGATTGGGTATTAGTAGCGGTGTTAGGGGCAATGAAAAAGACCTTGCTCGTCCCTACACGCTTGCCTTGTCCGTCAAGCAGCTCGACTGGCATTCCCTGGCGTAGTTCTGGTCCCCGTTCGATGGGTACGGAGATATTGACTTCTAGGGGTTGGTTCTCGGTAACGCTTGTGAGTTGGGTTGATGTGTTGACAAAATCCCCCTCTTTGACCGGAATTCGCCCCACTGTACCCGCAAAGGGTGCGGTAATCGTGTAGTATTTCAGTTGCGCTTCCTGTCCTTGGGTATTTGCTCTTGCTTCTGCCAAGGCTTTTTCCTGTTGAGCTACGGTAGCTTTCTGAGCGGCAATGCGTTTGTCGATCGCATTGAGTTCGGCTTTTGCCGTAGCGATTCTATTGGTATAATCATCCGCAACCGATCGCGCTACCGCTCCTTGGTCGGCAAGGTCAGAATATCTCTTGTATTCTTTCTCGTTGAATCTGACATTCGACAAGTTGGAAAGGCGTTCTGCTTGCAAGGAACTCAGGGTTGCTTCGGCATTTGCCACTTCTGCTTCGGCAGCTGCGATCGCGGCGCTAGAACTCCTGACGGCTGCTTGTTGTTCTTCTGGATCGATCTGGATTAGGTTCGCTCCTCGATTGACGCGATCGCCCGGACGAACGAAAATACGAGAGACTTGCCCTTGAATTCTCGGCTGTAAAGTCACGGATCGTCGCGATTCTAAATTGGCAATATACTCGCTACTTTCGCTGACTGCTCCTGATTCTAGGGTGGCTAGCCTCACCTTAGTTGGCGGTTGCTGCTGTGCGGCTGAATTGGCGTTTTGATTTTTGGGTGCGAGTAAATACCATAGTCCAACTCCGCCACCAATGGCGATTAGACCGACCAATAACCACATCCACGGCTTGCGTTTACCTGGGGGTTTGTCTTGGACTTGTTTTCTCTCATCCGTAGCGGATGCTTTAGGTTCTGATGATTCCATATTGAATAGAAAGCTTGCTAAATAAAAGTTTTGACTAACGAAGAGTCAGGAATTCTCTAAAGAGAATTGTAATTTTGGCTTATTGCCTCACCTTTGTGTAATAATTCATCGGTCAATACCAAACTCTACAGTTATCAGTTACATGTAACGTCTGTACAAAGAAGTTGTCAGTTAGCGGTTTGATTACTTAAGTAGTGACTCCTGTAATAACGGTGAAAGTTATATTCGTAATAGGGTTAAATTCCCTTCTATACGCGATCGAGATTATTGGTTGTCTCCAATTCAAGTCACTTAAATTCGTTCCGGCGATTTTTGTTGAATGTTTATTGTCAAAAGTTGCTGTAACTGAGTAATATAAATTGACAAAACTTCCGCACGAAAACTGTAATAACAGTATTGCCCTGCACGCCTAGTTTCGATCAAACCGACTTTAACTAACTCCTTAATGTGATGAGAAACTGTTGCTTGCGATACAGGAAACTGCTCGACTATTTCTCGGCAAGATAGCTCATCATGGGTAGCGATCGCTGTTAGAATTTCCAATCGTCGTGGCTCTGCTAGAGCTTTTGCCACTTGCTGAAATTGGGCTGCGTCCATTTGAAATATTTCCTAGTTACTCAACCAATCGACGCAACCTAATACATAGTTTCAATAACATAGCCTTAATCACTATGCCTGAATAACTATAGCTTCAATAACTCACAGTTTTAATACCTATAGTTTCAGTAACACAGTTTCAGTAACTATGTATAAATAACCCTGTCTAAATAACTATGTCGTTTATATATTGATATACATCGATTAACTGCTCCTGTCAACCGCTAGCACCCAGATTGAACGACCGATCGCGAATCTACACCTTTTTCAGATTTTTGCGACTTCAAACCTCCAATTTCTATTGCTATGACAGAATTTTTAGCTCCTGCTTCTCCTTATATAGATTAAATCAAAATTACCGATTCTGATTTCCGACTTAAGATAGATGTAGTTAACAAAATTAACATCAATTCTCTCACTACACCCTACACCCCACACCCCACACCCCACACCTCACACCCGCATCAACACGCACCACTCTCTTACCGTCAACCAACAACCAACAGCAAAAAAATAGTCTAATGGTAGATGTGGACTATTGGCTCAAATCTAAGGTTTGCTGCAATGAATTTTTTTCAGCTCCAGTCACCTCCAAACGCGACACGTCGATGGAGACGATTGTTGACTAAGTTGTTATTACTATTCGTCGTATTTTCGTACTGCCTGGGAATACCCTCTGCCCTAGCAGGAATCAACGACGACAATTATGAGGGGAACGTTTTTGTGTTGTATGGTGGAAATGCCTCACTAGTACCACCAAAAACAACGTTAGAAAAATCTATGGCAGCAAGCGATCGCGCCACGCTGCTAGTGTTGTACTTAGACGATTGCAGCGATTGTAAGCAGTATGCTTCAGCAGTATCGCGGATGCAAGCCTTCTACGGTCGGGCAACAGATATCATTCCTGTCAATGTAGACACCATTTTACCGGAATTGACCTACAAGCCCACCGAACCTGGCTACTACTACAAGGGTGCAGTTCCGCAAGTTATTGTATTCGACAAAGCGGGTAAAGTCGTCCTGAATGAAACAGGGCAAGTTCCTTACGAACGAGTAGATGACACCCTGCGAGAAGTATTTGACTTATTACCCCGTACCGAATCATCTGAGTTGAAACGCCGCTCTTTCAATGAATTTAGTTCTGAAGTGACGGAATAGGAGCGAGGAGTGAGGAGCAAGGAGTGAGGGAAAGAGAGTGGTGCGTGGTGCGCTCAGGAAAGGGTTTAGGGTGTGGGGTTTAGGGTGTGGGAATTTTGGATATTGAATTGATTTTCTCCTCTGCTTCCTTGTCCCCCTTGTCCCCCTTGTCCCCCTTGTCCTTTACCTCGCCCCTCGCTCCTCACTCCTCACTCCTCAAAATGTATTGCAGATGCGCAGACAAAAGGACAATTTTTAGGCAAAATGATCGGCAATAGCCCCAACTAGTCACTGGTTCCACTAGCCACCAGCCACCAGCCACTAGCCACTAGTTAATGACAAAAGCGTACACTACACAGGAGCTAATTGAGATTTTGGCAGCCGAACGCCAAGCCTGTCTCCAGGGACAAAGGCTCAACTTGGCGGCGCAACCTTCGGGTAATATTGCGATCGACAAGTATCTCAAACCCGAAGGCTTGCAAAAATTTACTGCCTATCAAGACTTTAAGGCAGCAGTACATCGTTACCAAATAGAACATGGCGTATCTGGCATTGTCTGGCGACAGATGACGGTTAAAGGTAAAACAATCGCATATCCTGAAGTTGATGCCCACTTAATCGCCGTACCTGAAGATTTGGAAATCTTGAAGGAGCATAGATCCGCGATCGCCGAGTTTTGGCAAGAAGTCACGGCAGGAATGGATATTTACCTGAGTATCAATCACGGCAAAGGCTACCGACAGATTACGCCAGTTGATGTCGAAAGAATTATGCACCGAACCCAATGGGCGACCCTGTGGAAATCAGAAAATATAAATTTTCTCGAAATTATTCTGCAACTGGGTTGGGGTCAACCCCAAGAAGCAGCCTACAAACGCGGCTGGCCCGATTCTGGTAGCGAGTACGTTCATGCTGTGAATCCGGGGAATCGACCGATTTGTTGATAGTACGCTGGTTGTAGAGACGTTCCATGTAACGTCTCTACAACTCCCTAACCCCTTCGATTAAACAAAGTCGAACTCGACTGATCCACGGGCATCATCAAAACTTCGCTGATATTCACGTGGGGCGATCGCGTGACGCAGAAGAAAATGACATCGGCTACGTCTTCTGGCGTGAGGGGTTTGAGTCCCTGATACACTTGATTTCCTCGTTCGGTATCGCCGTGAAATCGAACTTGGCTGAATTCCGTCTCTACCATCCCAGGATCGACGGATGTAACCCGCACGGGAGTCCCCAGTAAGTCTTGTTTTAAGCCTTCAGAAATTGCTTTGACGGCGGCTTTAGTAGCACAATAGACATTACCGTTAGGATAAGTTTGATGTCCTGCGATCGAGCCGAGGTTGACAACATGTCCCCGTCCGCGACTTACCATTCCTGGGACGATCGCACGGGTAAAGTAAAGTAACCCTTTGATATTGGTATCGATCATTTCTTCCCAATCTTGGTAACTGCCTTGATAGAGCTTGTCTAAACCGCGACTCAGACCAGCATTGTTAATTAAAACGTCAATCGCGGAGAATTCAGACGGCAACTGAGCTAAAGCCGATTCTATACTGGTGCGATCGCGCACGTCCAACTGCATAGTATGTATATCGCTGGCAAATTCTTTATTAAGATCGTCTGCCAATTGTGCTAATCGTTCTTGACGACGGGCTACTAAGATTAACTTAGCACCAGCTTGGGCAAATATTTGCGCTGTCGCTTCACCAATGCCACTACTTGCACCCGTAATTAATACAATCTGATGTCGGACTGAAACCATACTCCTTTCTGAAAAGTCAAAAGTCAAAAGTTAAAAGTCAAAATTTAGGAGCCAGGAGTCAGGAGCAGTTTTTCTTCCTCAGTTCCCTCAGCTCCCTCAGCTCTCTTCTATGGCTTCTGCGCCGCAGGTGGATTTTTGCCGACTACATTAAGGCGCTGAGTTACCAGTGTCATGCCATCGCCTCGGATGAGTACGGCAGAAACCCAGTAGCGATCGGGTTTGATGGGAGCGCGACCGATTTTAAATAGTCCGCCGGATGAGAGTAACTCTAGATCCACCCGCGCCGGATTTGCAAAATTATCGGGTCTAATTGGTTCTTCGATCGCCGCACCGAGGAGATAATCGTCGCCTAATGGTTCTCGCACGACTGCATCAAAGTTATATTGCTGCCCGGGTTTTACCTGCTGCGGTAGTTTGACTTCTACCGTTGGCGGTTTGTCTCCAGTTTTAATTTGACTTTGCTCGGAAAGAATTTCCTGCTGTACGATTTGACCGTTCTCGTACCTCTGTTTAGATCTAATGGTGGCATCGAGTAGCGTATTACCAACCGCTTGCGGCTGCGTGCCAGTAATCTTAGTCACCGTCTCTGCGATCGTAGCCCTGCCTTGAGGTTGCCATGAGAGCAGTTGCGTCTGATACTTGAGCTGCGGGTAACTCTTCCATAGGGCAGTTAAAGCTTGTGTCATGCTTTGGCGCGTTAAGCCATCGGAATGAGTGAAATTGGGACTATAAAACTTTAATACCTCATTAATGTTGCGTTGGTTGGCAGCCGCATCAATTTGCGCAATTATGTTTGTCAGTTCTGCGGGTGCGTTGAGCGGTACTGGTGGCTGAGGCTGAGGCGCATTAGTGGGGGTGGATGCTGGCGGGGTTTGTACTGGAGCTTGGGCAACGGTACGGTTGCTTGAGACTATGACAGAGAGTGCTAGCAGTACTGGAACTAACAAGCAAGCAGACAGAGAATTCAAGATTTTACCCATTGGCGATCGCCTAAATATTTCCCGATTGAGCAAGTTAGCTGTCATGACAATTCGCAATTTGCAATTTGCAATTCGCACTTTATGACCAATGACCGAAAACAACATCATTTGCTCTATCTTAGGTTAACCTGTGTCTTGACTTGGTAGAAGGGAATGGGGGATGCACGGATGCGACTATTGATTGCAGCAAGTGGCACTGGCGGACATTTGTTTCCGGCGATCGCCACTGCGGAACAGTTATCAGATTACCAGATTGAGTGGTTGGGGGTTCCGAATCGATTAGAGACTCAATTAGTTCCATCCCAATATCGCTTGCATACTATCGATGTAGAAGGCATTCAGCAACGCTTGGGGCTGGGTACGGTAAAAATTTTAACTAAACTGGCTCTTGCTATTTTTCAGGCGCGACAGCTACTAAAACAGGGGCAGTTTCAGGGGGTGTTAACAACGGGTGGATATATTGCGGCTCCAGCAGTTATTGCAGCGCGATCGCTTGGTTTACCCGTTATTTTGCACGAATCAAATGCTATTCCCGGCAAAGTGACTCGCTTTTTAAGTCGTTGGTGTAGTGTTGTGGCGATTGGGTTTGAACCAGCAGCAAAATACTTATCTGGAGTCAAAACCATCTTTACAGGTACGCCCGTGCGATCGCAGTTTCAAGTAGAGGCACTAGATACGCTACCACCTCTAGATTTAGCTATCCCTGAGAACGTACCGCTGATTTTAATTGTCGGTGGTAGTCAGGGAGCGGTAGCTGTCAACAAGTTAGTGCGGCAGTCTGCTACGGCTTGGTTTGAGGCTGGAGCGTGGGTGGTACATCAGACGGGAAGTAACGATCCTGACGTGGAAAGTTTGAAACATCCGCAGTATATTGCACTGCCTTTTTATGACAATATGGCGCGGCTGTTGCATCGGGCAAGTTTAGTTATTGCCAGAGCTGGAGCTGGTACGGTAACGGAATTAGCGATCGCCCGCAAGCCAGCGGTTTTTATTCCCCTACCAACAGCAGCGGAAGATCATCAATATTACAACGCTCAAGTTTTAGTGGCAGCGGGAGCAGCTTTAGTCTTTCGTCAACCAGAATTAACACCGGAAATCTTAACCAAAGAAGTTTTAAGTTTGTTGCATTCACCTGAAAAGTTAGCTCAAATGGGAAAAAAAGCAGGCGCGATCGCAGTAGTTGATAGTGCTGAAAGATTGGCACAGTTAGTCCGCGAAATAGTGTAGTAGGGGCGGGTTTACCAACTATCTCTGCTGCAATCTGAGATCTTCCTAAACCCGCCCTCCGATATTTTGTACAACCTACCAAGTTAAACTATCGGTAGAATTTGTGATTTCCAGTTGTAATTTGAGATTGAGGAAACTATGCAAATAACCGAACGCTACTACACCCAAGATGAGTATTTAGCTTTAGAAGAGATGGCTAAATTTAAGAGTGAATATATAAACGGTGAAATTATTCCAATGGCAGGCGGAACGACAAATCACAATCGGCTAGCACTAAATCTTAGTACTGGACTAAATTTTGCTTTCAGACAGCAAGACTACGAAGTTTTTATGGGTGACGTGCGTTTGTGGATCCCTGATAAGAACATTTACACCTATCCCGATGTCATGATAATTGCCGGAAAGCCAGAGTATTACAATAATCGTAACGATACAGTGACTAATCCAATTGTCATTGCCGAAATTTTATCTAAGTCTACCCAAAGTCGCGACCGTCAAGCAAAATTCGAGGATTATAAAACTATTGCTTCTTTCCAAGAATACATATTAATCGACCAAACCAAAATTAATGTCATGCAGTATGTGAAGACGGGAAGAAAGCGCTGGGAAATTCGAGAATATGATATAGAAGATGAAATGATTGCCTTACACTCTGTTCTCTTTCAAATCTCTCTAGAAGATTTATATAACAAAGTTGACTTTGAGGCAGAGCAGTTAGAGGAAGCTAATCCCGATAGTTAATTTCTCCCAGTTTGCATCCATTGACGAGAACCGAAAGACTGACAAGACCGAGCAGCAATTTTTGCCGCAGCTCCTAAAGCTTCAATAAAATTGTGCTGAAGAATGTAATGACAAAAAGCCCCGTGAAAAATATCTCCTGCACCGAGAGTATCTACAGGTTTAATTTGAGGAATTTCTAGAGATTTGATTTTCCCATCATCTAAAAACTGAATTGGTTGTTCTCCCTGAGTTATCGCAATATGAGGAATTTCTATTTGGGAAAGATAGGCAAAGACTTCCTCCATGTTGTGACAATTGGGAGGGCGAAAGTTAGCAGAACAGATAATGTAGTCTGCAAAAGACAGAACTTTTTCAAATCCAGGTTTCCAACTCCCACCATCAACAACAACAGGAATATTATTAGCTTTAGCAAGTTGGGCGATCGCTTCTCCTACTAACATTTGATGTCCGTCAATTAAAACTATATCTACACCTTGTAAAATATTGTTTGAGATAAATTCAGGTGTCACTTGGTTTTTGACAGCATTAATAGAAACTACTGCCCGTTCCCCCGTCTCTTGGGAGACAATAATTGACGAGACAGGCGGCGGTTCAGTTTGACTGGGTGCTAAATCTGCGATCGCCACTCCATAAGTTGCTAAATCTGCTCGAACTAGCTGAGTAATCGGGTGGCTTCCTACTATTCCTAACAAAGTAGCCTGATTCCCCAAATAACTAAATGTGACGGCAGCATTAGTAGCAGGACCCCCAGCTGCAACAACATAATCGGATGCAACAATTTTCTGATTGTTAGTTGGTGGGGATGGAGCTAAATAAACAAAATCTAGGGTGACTAGACCAACAAATAGCCCGCGAACACTTTTAACTTCGCTTCGATTTATCATGAGCTATAAACTCTAGCTTTTACTTAATCTTGCCCTAGCAAATCTAAAGCAATTAACAATGCTTGGTTTAATTGCAACATTGCCTGATGCGAGAGCATTCCTCGTAAGCGCAAAAGACGAGCTTTAGATAAAACGCGCACCTGGTCTGCCATAGCAATAGAATCTTTACTCAATCCCCCATCTGATGCACGAATTAAAACTTGAGTCGGATAAACTCGCTGATCTGGCTGATAAGTAGTGCAAGGAACGGCTAAAATTACAGGACTATAGGCATTAATTGCATCGCGACTAACAATGATGATGGGTCGAGTTCCTCCTTGTTCAGAACCTTCAACGGGTTCGAGGCGGGCATCATAGACTTCTCCCCGTTTCACACCTGAGAAGCCCCTAGACTTAAAGCTTCCCAGCTAGCAGGAGCAAACTCAGCTTCCATTCTTAGCACTTCTGCTTGATAGTCTGGGTCTTGTGCCATCTCAGCTAGGGCTGCATCAATCTCTGCTCGTTGTAGTGTTGCCAGTTCGTGTCGCAAAGCTTGAGCTACAAACTCATTACGGCTCTTGGCTTTCCCTTCGCTAACCATTCTATCGGCGGCTTCTAGAAGCTCAGAAGGTAGAGTGAGAGTGGTACGTACCGTCCGTTCCATGTCTTTTATAGTGGCTAAATTGATGTCTCAAGTGGCATCATTTTTAGCTTAGCTCAAAAACAATTACTGGAAACTTTGCAGATACGATCGCATTCCCCAAAATGTTAGGTTTGGTTCATACATAATTTTTCGATCTGTGAATTCAGGATGGAGCGATCGCAGATATTCCAGTAGCAACTTACCATCGCCTCCTTTAAAACAAATCTGACTATCGGGAAATTTTTCCCACCAAGCCGTAACAAAATCGCGAATGCTGGCAATTAGCGTGTAGATAACTCCACTTTGGATTGCTTCTGAGGTATTCATCGCCCAGCGTTCGGGTAAAGAAAGAATTTCGGGAGTTGTTATTGATGGCAAATTAGCCGTTTTTTGCCCTAAAGACTGCAACTGTAGGCTCAATCCTGATAATATCGCCCCACCAACCAAACAGCGATCGCCATCTGCACCTGTAAAAGTTAATGCTGTCCCTGCATCAATAACTAAGACGGGAAAACCGAAAGCTTCTCCAGCTCCCAACACAGCTAAAGCGCGATCGATCCCTAGTGTGGAGTAAATTCCTGAAAGGGGAATTTTATCTAGCGAAATTACGTGTGCTTCTGGGTATGCTTGCCACAGCGCTGTCTGACTAGGAACAACAGAAGCAATGTAGATGGGTAAGAGGCGAGAGGCGAGAGGCGAGAGACGAGAGGTATTTAAGTCAGGAGACAGAATTTCTTGGGGAAGATCGGCAAAAGTCTTACACTGAGCTAGCTGTTGCTCAATCAACCTAGAAAGATGGGGAGTATCCCAAGTCACTTGGATCTCTTCGCCTGCAAACCAAGCCCAATGCAACCGAGAATTGCCAATTTCCAAACCCAGCCAAGCTTCCATCTCAGTTATCAGTTAATTCCGACTTACGACTTACGATTTACTTTTAGCTTTTTTAACCCACTGATAATTTATTTAATAAAGCTTTACAAGAAAGACGTGAGAGAATGAAGATAAGGAAATAATACTTAAAAATTATAGGGGAGAGGACTAATGGTAGTACTCGCCGATAGAAAGCAAAATCGCCTGACAATCCAGACAAGTGAAATTGCTGCCAATACCACAGCAATTCGATCGCTCGACTGGGATCGCGATCGCTTTGACATTGAATACGGTCTGCAAAACGGTACAACGTATAACTCATTCATCATTCAGGGCGAACGAACTGCCTTAGTTGATGCTTCCCACGAAAAATTTCGCCATCTGTATTTAGATAGCCTCAAAGATCTGATTGACCTTTCACAGCTAGATTACATCATTATCAGCCACACCGAGCCAGACCATAGCGGCTTGGTTAAAGACGTGCTGCAACTCGCACCCAACGCCACGGTTATCGGCTCCAAAGTTGCCTTGCAGTTTCTTGAGGACATGGTACACCAACCATTCCAACGCCAAATCGTCAAAAATGGCGATCGCCTCGATTTAGGCAACGGACACGAACTGGAATTTGTCAGCGCGCCTAATTTGCATTGGCCCGATACTATTTTTACCTACGATCGCGCCACCCAAATTCTCTACACCTGCGATGCTTTTGGGTTGCATTACTGCGACGAGCGCATGTTTGATGAAGATTTAACCGCGATCGAAGCGGATTTTCAATACTACTACGAGTGTTTGATGGCTCCTAATGCCCGTTCTGTGATCTCTGCGATGAAACGGATGGGTGAATTAGGGAAAGTCAACATCATTGGTACTGGTCACGGACCTTTACTCTCTCACAATGTTGCGGAACTCACCGGACGCTACCGTAGTTGGAGCCAAAATCAAGCTAAGACAGAAACCACCGTCGCCCTGTTTTACACTCCAGACTATGGCTATAGCGATCGCCTTGCAGCTTTTATCTCCCACGGGATAGATAAAACGGGTGTTGCTGTAGAGATGGTCGATATGAGGACAACCGACCAGCAAGAAGTGCAAGAAATTGTCGGTCGCAGCGCCGGAGTTATCATTGGGATGCCTCCCAGCAGCCTCAGCGATCCCGCCCACGATACTCTCAGTTCGATTTTGGCAGCTGTCAAAGCCAAGCAAGTCTTTGGTCTATTTGAATCTGGGGGTGGCGACGACGAACCGATTTATCCACTGCAAAATAAGTTTCGTAACTTGGGCTTGACTCCAGCTTTTGGTATCATTCGGATTCAAGATACCCCGACAGAGAATACATACCAGCAGTGCGAAGAATCGGGAACGGACTTGGGGCAGTTACTGACGCGCGATCGCAGTATTAAACAGTTAAAAGCCTTCGCCGCCGACTTAGAAAAAGCCCTGGGAAGAATCAGCAGCGGACTTTACATTATTACTACCCAAAAAGGCGAACTCTCTGGGGCGATGTTAGCTTCTTGGGTTGCCCAGGCTAGTTTTCAACCCTTGGGAGTCACGATCGCAGTGGCAAAAGACCGGGCGATCGAGTCTTTGATGCAGGTCGGCGATCGATTCGTCTTGAATGTCTTGGAAGAAGGTAACTACCAAGCCCTGATGAAGCACTTCCTCAAGCGCTTTCCCCCTGGCGCTGACCGCTTTGCTGGAGTCAAAACCCAAATGGCAACGAATGGTTCTCCTATTCTTACCGATGCCCTTGCTTATATGGAATGCGAAGTCGCTAGCCGGATGGAGTGCAATGACCACTGGATCGTCTACTGTACGGTTTATGCAGGTCGCGTCTCCAAACCAGAATCTATCACCGCCGTTCACCATCGGAAATTAGGAAATTCTTACTAGAATTGGGGTTGCTGTTGTATTAATTCAAGATAAGAAAATGTCAGAAGAAGAGGGACTGGAGAAAACATCTGCTCAGTTACCATCTGCTTCTGACGCTTCTGCCGAGCCTACAGCCCTTTCCCAAGTAGAACAACGCATAGCTAAAGCAAATTCTCCTCAAGAAGCCTTGTTTTGGACTCAAATACGGGGAGAAATCATCAAACAAAATGAAGTTATTAAGGAAGGTAAACAGGGGCGTTTCATACAGAACATACAGATATGGCGACGAATAGGTGTTTCTGTTGCTGCTCTTACAATAGGTTTAGTGCTATTCATTAATGGCTCGACTGAAGCAGGGTTGCTAGTACTGGGAGCATTTCTGTACGAACTTGCACCAGACTTAGTAAAAGAAACATTTTCAGGCAGAGACAAAGGAAAAGAAGATGATTAGTAGACCTGCACAAATTGAAGGGTTTCGCAGCATAATCGCAGGATTAATTCTTGCCTTTGTTACAGCTTATCTGCTTTTTGTGGTTGGAAAAAATGAGACAACATCTGGAATAGACCAAGTGTTGCTAATTATCTCAGGTATGACTACAGTTGCTGCCTTATCTGCTTTCGAGCGGTTTATAGGAAGAGAACGAAAAATGAATTCATCTTTAGATGAAATCTTGTTTGACGAAGTTGATATTAGCAAAAGCATTGTAGAAATAGAAACAAGTGAATCAAGTATTAGTCAAAAAGGCAAAGTTGCGGTTTCTCAATCCTTGCCTTGGGATGTAAGCATAAATCAATTAATCGGGATAGATAATTCATTAGCATTAGCAAAATTAAGACTTGAATTAGAAAGAGAACTCAGAAGAATTGCTTACGAACATGGTATCGATATTTCAACACGTCCAATAGGTATTGTAGGCATGGCTGAAGAGCTTGTTGCCAAAGAAATTCTCTCGCCCGATTCGTTAGTACTGTTGATGAAAACTAACAGCACTTGCAATAGAGTAATACATCGTGGCTCCAAAATATCTGATGCAGCTACTAAGTCAGTGGTTAGAACTGGTGTTGTAATTTTAGATTATTTGCTTTCGGTGACAGCAGAAGAGAAATCAAGTGACTCCTAATTTAAATGCATTAAACCATGCTAGAAACAAAACCCCGCGACGTTCAAGTTCTACCCATCGGGATCGATACAACTATAGTGCGATCGCGCAGTTGGGCGCGGCTACGCTTTGAAATTGAGTACGCCCTTGCTAAAGGCACGACGGCAAATTCCTATTTTATTCAAGGCGATAAAACTGCCTTGATTGACCCTCCCGGCGAAACTTTTAGCCAAATCTATCTCGAAGCTTTACAGCAGCGCTTCGACCTCAAAAGTTTAGATTACGTCATCTTAGGACACGTCAACCCCAACCGCGCCGCTACTCTCAAAGCCTTGTTAGAAGTTGCCCCCCAAATTACTTTTGTCTGTTCTAATCCTGGGGCGAAAAATTTGCGTACCACGATGGAAAGTGAAGATTTATCCATTTTGGTGATGCGAGGAGATGAAACCTTAGATTTGGGCAGAGGGCATCTTTTACAATTTATTCCTACTCCCAATCCTCGCTACCCCGACCACCTTTGTACTTACGATCCGCAAACCGAAATTCTCTACACCGATAAACTATTTGGCGCACATCTGTGCGGCGAACAAGTATTTGATGAAGGCTGGGAAATTTTTAACGAAGACCGTCGCTATTATTTCGATTGTGTCATGGCTCCCCATGCACGACAAGTAGAAACGGCGCTGGAAAAACTTGCCGAATTACCCGTGAGAATGTATGGCGTAGGTCACGGTCCCATCGTTCGCTATGGATTGATCGAACTCACTCAAGCTTATCGTCAGTGGAGCAAACAGCAAACCTCTCAGGATATAACCGTAGCCTTGCTCTATGCCTCAGCTTATGGTAGTACTGCAACACTAGCACAGGCGATCGCCCGTGGAATTACTAAAGCTGGAGTCGCCGTAGAATCGATCAACTGCGAATTTGCCGAACCCGACGAGATCCGCACCGCTGTAGAAAAAGCTGCTGGGATTGTCATCGGTTCCCCCACCCTTGGCGGACACGCACCAACTCCAATTCAAACCGCTTTAGGGATCATTCTCTCTACCTCTAGCAGCAACAGACTTGCAGGGGTTTTTGGTTCCTTTGGCTGGAGTGGAGAAGCAATAGAATTAATTGAAGGTAAACTCAAAGACGCTGGTTATCGATTTGGATTTGAACCGATCCGCGTCAAATTCAAACCTACTGACGTCACTTTGCAGCTATGTGAAGAAACAGGTACGGATTTTGCCCAAAGTGTCAAACGGGCGAAAAAAGTCAGAATCGCACGTCAACCAGCTAGCAACGTAGAACAAGCTGTAGGACGAATTGTCGGTTCTCTATGCGTCGTTACCACTAAAAAGCACGAAGAAATTTCTAGTGCGATGCTAGCTTCTTGGGTATCTCAAGCCACATTCAATCCGCCAGGACTCACTGTAGCTGTGGCTAAAGACCGTGCAATTGAATCGATGCTGCATAGCGGCGATAAATTGGTTTTAAATGTCTTGGCAGAAGGAAGACAATTACGCAAGCACTTTATGAAATCCTTTGCCCCAGGCGAGGATAGATTTGCCAATGTTGCTACGGAAACATCTGAAAACGGCTGTCCCATTCTCACTGATGCTTTAGCGTATCTCGAATGTACGGTTAATAATCGGATGGAGGCTGGCGATCACTGGATTGTCTACGCGATCGTCGATAACGGAAAAGTCCTCAACCCCGATGGTGTCACCGCCGTCCATCACCGTAAATCAGGGAATCATTATTAAAAATGTAGAGACGTTACATGTAACGTCTCTACATTTTTAATCCTTCAATTCCTTGGGAGACTGATAATAAACAACTCCGCCTGTATCTGAGACGAAATAGCAAGATTTATAGGATTGCCATAAAGCCCGCAATATGGAAACCTGAGACTTGCGATAGTAATTTCCCAAGATTGGTTTAATTGCTTCCGTCGCGGTGCGCAGGTGGTAGTGTGGCATATTCAGAAATATGTGATGTGCCACGTGAGTCCCAATATCGTGATGGATGGGGTTAATCCAGCCGTAATCGCGATCGATTGTTGATAAAGCCCCTCTTAAGAAATACCATTCCTCACCCCGATACCAAGGAATATCCGGTTCTGTGTGGTGTAAGAATGTTACCAAGTCCAGCCAGATCACAAAAATGACGTATGGTACTAGGTAATATTTCAGCAAGAACATCCAGCCATATAGGTAAGTCAGTCCACCTAAGAAAGCTATCATCAATCCACAGCAGATCGTACTCGTAATCACATCCCACTTTTCGGAAGGACGAAACAGATTGCTGCTAGGTAAGAAATGCGAACCCTGTTTTCCAGGCGATCGCTTAAATAAATAGAGTGGATACAAGAACAAAATTAGTTGAAAGCGTAGTAGTTTTTCATACCAAGCCATCTGTCGATATGTGGCTTCCGTCACCGGATACCAGCTTTCATCTGTATCGATATTGCCAGTGTTATTGTGATGGGTTCTGTGACTGATCCGCCAACCATGAAAAGGGACGAGAATTGGCGTGTGTGCCAAATGCCCGACTAAGTTATTCAACCACTTATACTTAGAAAACGAGCGATGTCCGCAATCATGTCCAACCACAAATAAAGCCCAAAACATGGTTCCTTGCATCACCCAAAAAATGGGAAAGAACCACCAAGAGTCGATTGCACTAGCCACTACGTAGAGAAGGCTAATAATACCTATATCTAAAAAGAAGTAGGCAAGCGATCGCCAAGTAGATGGTTGAAAGCACTCGGCAGGGATTGCAGCTTTCAGTTCTGCCAGCGTGAAGGGAAGGCTTGCCCGATCTTGGCTAGTTTCCTTGCTTCCCAGATTTTCTACACTACTAACAAGCTCGAATGGCACAGAGTTTTTTAGTTTTAAACAGCGAACATTATTGTAATGCCAAAATGTAACGAAATTTGAATAAATCTCTGATAATAACGAATTTTTATCGAGAATATCAATTTGATTTTATTGTCAATGCGATCGCGGTGACACATAACACACATGTAGGGGCGCACAGCTGTGCGCCCCTACGACAATTCTATGGTAGAAACGTTATTCCACCCGCTTTTCCAAATATTGACCGATCATCTGTTGTTCCCCTGCACGGGAAATAATTGTCTGGCGCGTACGATACTTATCGCCAATTAGTTTTAATTGTTCCTCAAAGACTGAGCCATTATACTCAGTTCGCAGACACATGGTTTCCGATTCTAGAAAGTAATATTCAGCTGTTACAGGTTTAGTCGTGGCAAAACCGCGATCGCGATATAAAGTAGAACCTGCAACTCCAAACATTGTTGCACCTTTTGACTGCTTCTTCTGTGACACCGAATCCCGGCTTTCCCAACTTACTTCTGCACCACAAGTTAAGATACCTGGATCGCTCAATTGATGTAATTCTGCTAATTTTCTTAACTCATCGCACCCTGGTTCTAAAAACCTGATGGTAATGTAGCTGACCATTTCCTTAGTTTCGCCATCAGGTAACGTATAGTATCGTCGTTGCGATCGCCATTCACCCGCCGACTTGCGAAAGAACTCAGCAACTTTCTGGGATGCCGATGCTTCATCAACTTGAGCCAATCTTAATTGTGATGTCACGGTTAGCAAGTCCTTACATACTATGTATTCATCTTGCGCATCTTAGTCCCCCTACTTGGGGATGTTCCAGAAAGCAAGATCTTGTTAATATTTTTAACGATTGACTATATATTAAGTCAAAATTCTCAAATTTGACATCTTGTAGATGAATTAACTCTTCAGAGTGACTTCGCACCAGAGCTTACCAAGAAGGCGGTTGAGTGGTTGTAATTGTTGACACAATTAGGGAATTCGGCAGTCGGAAGCATCTAGCCACCAGCCACTAGTCACTAGTCACTGACACCCCCTAGACCGATCGATAAACATTGAGCTATGATTAACGATTGTGAGTTTTTTAAAAATGATGAACGCGCAAGAAATTATCCGCTCGATTGAAGCGGAGCAGTTGAAGTCGAATTTACCTGAGATCTATATCGGTGACACGGTAAAAGTCGGGGTAATTATTCAAGAAGGTGGCAAAGAACGTACTCAGCCTTATGAAGGCGTAGTTATTGCCATGCGTAACAGCGGCATTAACAAAACGATCACCGTGCGCCGCGTATTTCAGGGTGTAGGTGTAGAGCGAGTCTTTCTACTGCATTCGCCTCGAATTGATAGCGTTAAAGTTATGCGACGTGGTAAGGTACGACGTGCTAAGCTATACTACCTACGCGATCGCGTAGGGAAGGCAACTCGGATCAAGCAACGGTTCGATCGCGCCCTGTAATTGCAATTGGGTAACTGTTGCAAGTCACGCAAGAAAAATTACCCAATAGCAATCGCGAAGATCGCGCTTCAGGTCGCCAAATTGCGTTAGACTAGAATCCAGCCAAATTTGTGCGCTCTTAGTTCAGTTGGTAGAACGTCGGTCTCCAAAACCGGATGTCGGGGGTTCAAGTCCTCCAGGGCGCGCTCTCAATCAGGCAAATCCCTTACCCAAAAGCGCGATCGAATGCTAGCTATCGCCAGCAAAAGTAGAAGCTTTTGGGTAAAATTAGTTGGTGACGACCCAGATCTTAAATATATATAAGTTAGATCGGCTGGACTCGAACGAACTGCTCAGTCTGAACAAAACAGTCAAGCAGTGAGGGTTAAACCGCGATCGCTTCTATTATCAATTGAGGTGTAAAGCAACCGTGAGCAAGAAAAACGAAGCCGAGATCCAACAAAGCAGTGGATTTAGCGTCACCGACTTTTTAAAGGGAACTAAAGAGGAACTTGATAAAGTAGTTTGGCCCAGTCGCCAACAGCTAATCAGCGAATCTTTAGCCGTACTATCAATGGTGGCACTATCTGCCACAATGATTTACCTCATTGATGCGTTGTTTGCTTGGGCAGCAAGAAAGGTATTCTAATGACTTTTGCAACAGACGAGCCAGGTGACTCTCGCCGCGAAGAAGAGGCAAAACCAGCGATCGCGGACACAGCAGATCGCAAACCGCGTTGGTATGCCGTACAAGTCGCCTCTGGCTGTGAAAAGCGCGTGAAAGCAGACTTAGAGCGGCGGGCGCAGACATTCGACGTATCCGAGCGCATTTTTCAAGTAGAAATTCCGCAAAGTAAAGCCTTCAAAATCCGCAAAGATGGCAGTAGGCAAGAAACGGATGAAAAAGTGTTTCCTGGTTACGTGCTAGTCAAAATGGCAATGGACGATGAAACGTGGCAGGTAGTGAAAAATACCTCTCACGTCATTAACTTTGTCGGAGCCGAACAAAAGCGTGGTAGCGGTCGCGGTCGCGGTCACGTTAAACCCCTACCCCTCAGTCCCCCAGAAGTAGAAAGAATCTTTAAGCAAGCTCAGGAACAGGAGCCAGTAGTCAAAATCAATTTGGCGGCTGGAGATCGAATTATCGTGTTAACTGGTCCGTTTAAAGACTTTGAAGGCGAAGTGGTGGAAGTCAGTCCAGAACGGAGTAAGCTAAAAGCTTTACTCTCAATTTTCGGACGGGACACGCCCGTAGAATTGGAGTTCAATCAGGTTCAGAAACAAGGCTAGAACAGAGAAATGGCAAAGAAAGTAGTTGCGGTCATTAAGCTGGCATTGAATGCTGGTAAAGCTAACCCAGCACCGCCAGTCGGACCAGCGCTAGGTCAGCATGGCGTGAATATTATGATGTTCTGCAAAGAATACAACGCCAGAACCGCCGACCAAGCAGGAATGGTCATTCCCGTAGAAATTTCGGTGTTTGAAGACAGAAGTTTTACATTTGTCCTCAAAACTCCTCCTGCTTCCGTATTGATTCGTAAAGCAGCAGGGATCGAGCGCGGTTCCAACGAGCCAAATAAAAAGCGAGTTGGTTCGATTTCAACAGCTCAGTTGCGGGAAATCGCTCAAACGAAGCTACCAGACCTGAACGCTAATGATATCGATGCTGCGATGAAAATTGTGGCAGGAACGGCGAAAAACATGGGCGTAAACGTTACTGAGTAGTCATTCGTCATAGCCTTCGGCAAGGGCTATTCTTCGAGAAGCCACCCTTCGGGTGTCTACGCCCTAAGTCATTTGTCATTTGTAAGTGACAAAAGACCTCAAAGTAAACGGCAGCAAAATTATATCGGGGGAGAGGCAGGAAGCTTCGCAACGACCCCAGGAGAGAAAAATGGCAAAAAAAGTATCGAGAAGATTGCGATCGCTGCAAGAGAAAGTAGAAGATCGGGCTTATGCGCCGATTGAAGCGTTGCAATTATTAAAAGAAACCGCTACAGCTAAGTTTCCCGAAGCCGCAGAAGCACATATACGGTTGGGAATCGATCCGAAATATACAGACCAACAGCTCAGAACGACAGTTGTACTACCCAAAGGTACGGGTCAAGAAGTCCGCGTTGCCGTGATTGCTAGAGGTGAAAAGGTCACAGAAGCGAGCAACGCAGGAGCAGATATTGTTGGCTCTGAGGAATTAATTAGCGAAATTCAAAACGGTAGAATGGACTTTGACAAACTCATCGCCACACCCGATGTGATGCCCCAGGTGGCAAGATTGGGTAAGCTGTTGGGTCCACGCGGTTTGATGCCATCGCCCAAAGGGGGAACGGTAACGTTTGACATAGCCAGTGCAATTTCGGAGTTTAAAGCTGGTAAACTAGAATTTCGTGCCGATCGCACGGGAATCGTTCACGTTATGTTTGGGAAAGCAGCTTTCCCCGCCGAAGATTTGTTAGTCAATTTGAAGGCGCTACAAGAAACTATCGATCGCAACCGTCCCTCTGGTGCAAAAGGTCGTTACTGGCGTACTATTTTTGTTTCCGCGACTATGGGACCTGCAATTGAAGTTGAAATCAGCGGCTTACGAGATCTCAAGATGACAGAAGCAGCATAATTTATGGTAATGGGTAATGGGTAATAGGTAATGGGAAGTCAAAAGTCAATAGTCAAAAGTCAAAATCGCTGGCAATCACTGACTGCTGATAAATAACCAACTACTAATTACCAATTACCAACTACCAATCAAAAATTGATAGCCGAAGACAGCAGGGGCTAATTAGCTTAATATCCTGCCGAGGTTTGTACAAAAATGTTTTTGATGACACTAGTTATAGTGAAGTCGAAATAACATGACGTACACCGTGTCACCTCGGCTCTTGAGTCGAGGTTTTGTTTTGGGTGGGTAGGGTAGGAGACACGGATTTCATGTGAATTGGTCGATCGCATTCCAAGCTAGGAGGTGAAATGAATGGGTAGAACCATAGAAAACAAACAAGAGATCGTGGCGGATCTCAAAGCTACTTTGAGTGAGTCCCAACTCGCTCTTGTAATTAACTATCAAGGGTTATCAGTAGCTGAGATTACAGATTTACGGCGGCGATTGCGCCCAACCGGAACAGTCTGTAAAGTAACCAAAAACACGCTGATGGGCATCGCGATTAGCGGTCAGGATAACTGGCTAGCTATGGAAGAATTGCTCCAAGGTTCTTCAGCATTTTTGCTGGTAAAAGAAGATATCAGCGGTGCAATCAAGGCTTACCAGGACTTCCAAAAAGCCAGCAAGAAAACTGAATTGCGCGGTGGCGTAATGGAAGGTCGTCTGCTGAAAGAAGCAGATGTTAAGGCACTGGGAGACTTGCCATCTAAAGAGCAGCTTATGGCTCAAATTGCCGGAGCTATCAATGCATTGGCAACCAAAGTTGCTGTGGGTATCAACGAAGTTCCATCTTCGCTGGCGCGTGGTATTCAGGCGTATGCCGATAAAGATGTCTCGGCTGCGACCGAAACAGATGCTGCTTAATCAGTAGCGAGAAAGACAAGCACAAATTTAGATTACATAGGAGTTAATTGCATGTCTGCTGCAACCGATCAAATTTTGGAACAACTCAAATCTCTAACTTTGCTAGAAGCATCTGAGTTAGTTAAGCAAATCGAAGAAGCCTTTGGCGTAAGTGCTGCTGCTCCTGCTGGAGGCATGATGATGATGGCTCCTGGTGCTGCTCCTGGCGCTCCTGCTGAGGAAGTCGAAGAGAAGACTGAATTCGACGTAATTCTGGAAGAAGTCCCCGCTGATAAGAAGATTGCCATCCTGAAGCAAGTGCGCGAACTAACAGGTCTAGGCTTGAAAGAAGCTAAAGACTTGGTAGAATCTGCACCCAAGCCAGTGAAGGAAGGCATTGCTAAAGAAGCGGCAGAAGAAGCTAAGAAGACTCTAGAAGCTGCTGGTGCTAAGGTGACTGTTAAATAGATCCCCCAACCCCCTTTTTAAGGGGGTTTTCGATCGCCATCTGTAGAGACGTTCCATGGAACGTCTCTACATTTGTTTTAATATTGTTTTAATGCAAATTTGCATCCCAGATGCCGATGTAAATGCGATCGCGGCTGTTACGTTCGATCGCTCCTTTTAGTTGACCTTGGCGAAAAGAATATCTGTTAGTCTGACGCTGATAAACTTTTTGCAATCCGTTGATAATTTCAGGTGCGGTCTGTTCGCGTAACATTCGCTGTAGTGTTGCTTGCATAGTTTCCGGCGCGACTGATTGAGCAAAAGAGACTTCAGTTTGACGCAGCCGTCCAGAAGTGCGATCGAATAAATAACCGAGCGTGATGCGTTCTGGCTCGATATCGTAAATCGCCGCACGGGTGTTAACCCAAAGACCTCTACTCGTTTTTGTAGGCTTGCCTAATGCTGCTTTGACTACATTTTCAGTAGTACCAATCGGAAATCCAGGTATATCTCGATCTCGATCCCCCCTAGCCCCCCTTAACACAGCGGGGGGTTGTGGAGATTCTCGCTCTGTCGCCCCCTTTTGTAAGGGGGGTTGGGGGGATCTAGCAGCTACGGGACTAGCGGGAGATTCTCGCTCTGTCGCCCCCTTTTGCAAGGGGGGTTGGGGGGATCTAGCAGCTACGGGACTAGCGGGAGATTCTCGCTCTGTTGCCCCCCTTTGTAAGGGGGGTTGGGGGGATCTATCCGTTGGGACGGGAAGATCTACCGACACAGGGGCAGGTGGCGATACTGGCAATACGGACGATCGCGGTGCTGGCTGGGGAATGAAACTAAAAACTGTAGCAGTACTTAGCAATCCACCAATGAGCAACCCACCAAAAATAAGATATTTCTGCTTTTTGCCCGAACTCTGTCGAATTGTAGGAGGGGGGAGAGTTCGAGTTTCTAAAGTCTGCTGGTGAGGGGGAGCGATCGCATCTCGATCGACTTCCTGGCGCGAGGATATAGTATCTACAGATTGCAAATCGTTAAGCATTTTAATCGCAGTTGAGTAGCGATCGCGTGGCTGATACTCAACTGCTTTATTCAGTACCGCTGCTAAACTAGGACTCACGTTTGCCGCGTACTGCTGCCAGATAACTCTTTCGGTATGGGGGTCAACCTCTAACTCTTGCGGCAACTTACCAGTCAAAAGATAAATTGCTGTCATGCCCAAACTGTAAATATCGCTGGCGTAGATCGGTCGCCCTACGGCTTGTTCTGGAGCCATGAAGCCAGGAGTCCCCAGCACCATTGTATAAATCGATCTACCTTGAGCCGCGATCGCCGTTGCCATTGTTTCCTTTACCGCACCAAAATCAATCATGACTGGCTGGCAGTCCGGTTGACGCAAAATAATATTGTCCGGCTTAATATCGCGATAAATAATTCCCTTACTGTGGACGTAATGTAGGACTTTAAGTAGACTCACTAAGATTTTCCAGACAGATGCTTCGCTCAGCACCCCTTCAGAGGTAACTTTTTTGGTGAGAGTTTCGCCCTCAATCCACTCCTGAATCAGGTAAAACTGTCCGTTTTCGCTAAAGTAGGCGTACAACTTGGGAATTTGATCGCTACCTGCACTCAAAGCTTCTAAGGTCGCAGCCTCACGCTGGAATCTGTCTTGAATGATTTGATACAGTTGCAAATCGTTTGCTACGGGTTTGAGTTGCTTGACTACGCAAGGACGGCGAGACGGCAAATATGTATCTGCTGCCAGAAAAGTTTCGCCAAATCCTCCTGCTCCCAGTAACTTAATTGTTTGATAGCGATTATTGAGTAGCGCAGTTGTCATGGAAAGTTTACTAGCAGTTTTTATACTGCTCGAATGCCATAACTCTACAGTAGCTATTTATTCAGATATCATCTGCTACCAAAAGAAACACCTCAGTCGATTAGGGTTCAAATACTGTAGCCGCTTCAATATCTTCTGGTATAGCAAAATCATTGACGATCTGGGCGATCGCTTTTATCTTGGCAAAATTATCTACCACTCCCGACCGATAAGCAGCTGGAATTGGTAAATCCAACACCAGCGCCATGCGATCGACATATTCAGCTAAATCCAACTGCTGCTCGTCCATGATTAACTAGCGATCGTGCAATCTGGGGCAAAATTACCGTGCAGTCCGTAGGGAATATGGTGCTTGAGATGTAAAGTCGCGATCGCGCCTTTATTTAAGTCCCGACCATCCAAAATTACCACATCAGAACGGTGGTGGGTAGAATCATAAACCACACTCAGCACCCAGCCATCATCTTCTAGCGTCGAGTCAGGACGAGGGACAAAAATCGGTTCGCTGATAAAGCCACGCGGCGCAGCACTCCAAAGTTGCCGTTCTCCAGATTCTAAATCGATTTTGAGAATTGCTTGCAAAGGTGCATTTCCAGTCGATTCATGCGCCGCACCCATAAAGAGATAGCGATAAGGTCTACCGACTTTATCCTTGTGGATGCTAGGAAATTCGCAACATCTCGGCTCTATAAGTTCTCGCGATACTGTTTTCTCTTGTAAGTTGAGATGAAAGCGCCACAATTGCCCAGGCTTGAGCGCATCAAAATCTACTTGCTTGAAATCGCTAGCTGGTTCGACCTCGGGGAAAGACTCGTAGCAAATTGAATCAACAACAATTTCCCCATCTTGTTCAAAAGCGTTGGCGTGGTGAAACACAAACCCAGCGTGAGTTTCTAAAATCTGAACCGACTCTTTAGGATGGCGGGGAATTAGGACAATCCGTGTTTTTTGGTGAGGTTGGAACTTGATACACTCTGCTGCCCCTCTTAACCCTAATGTAAAAGGTATTGGGTTAAAAGCAACGGGGTTTTGGAAAAGAATGCAGTAGTTAGGAGTAATAGCGAAATCGTGAATGAAGGCAAACCCAGGAATACTATGGGCGTGCTGGCGAATAACTTTTCCGGCGGGATTCAGTTCAAAAATGGTAACTGTGGTAGATAGACCAACCTTGAGGGAGAAATTCACCAAGCAAGGTTCACCGCCGTCCATATCGCAACTCGGATCGAGGCGAGGATGTGCTGCAAAAGGATCGCCTTCTGCGATCGCACCGTCCAGAAAATCTTTTCCCAAGGTTTCCAGATTGTGAGGATCGAGGCGATGGGGTTCTGCTGCTTCCCACAGTGCCAACAGCTTGCCACCCCAGTAGATCACGTTAGTATTGGCAATATTCTTGAGTTTGAAATCAAAGGCATTTGCCAACCAGCCGCCAGGTTTTTGCGTACCAAAAACACCGCGATACAAAATTTTTCCAGCTTTTTGTTCCTCTACATACGCTTCTGTACGAATATAGCGATTGCGGAAGTGGGCGCGACCGTCACGAAATGCGATCGCGCTAATCATACCATCGCCATCAAAGGGGTGGTGAACTGGTTGTCCGTTGATATCCAACAAACCAGGTCCATTGCGGAATAGCGTTCCGCACAGTTCGGCAGGAATTTCCCCTTCGACATCATCAATTGAATAGTCGTATTCTTGTTTGAGCGATTCGTATCCTCGCTGCCAATCGTGGCGCTGGTATGACTTAGGAGAAACTGTTGTGGCGCGTTCGTGAAGTTGCATAGTTAGGGAGTCGGGAGTCGGGAGTCGGGAGTCGTAGGGGCGGGTTTACTCAAAATCTCTGTTCGGAGCGAAGTTTGTTTTGGAAAACCCGCCCGTCCGGGGATCGAGCAAAAAAATGCCTTACCCGTACAGATACAAAAATCAAGTCAAGATAAATTACAAATTATGACTATAACTTCATAATTCATCATGCAGCATTCATCTTTCATCCGTCACTCGGCAGGTTCTTCGACTGGTTCTTGTCGCAAAGAAGATGGTACTAACTCTGACAAGTTAGGTAGCAAAGTTTGCCCGATCTCTTTATTGTTAGTTGCATCTGGGGCGATCGCAGGTTGACCGCTAGCAGCAGTAATTTCTTCTTTAGCGGGCAGCCAGCTTAAAAATGGCAGGGGTAAAAGCGTTGATAAGTTAGTAATGACTACCAGAAGCCAGAGCAAATCGAAGTTATTCTGAGAAATGCCAAACCACCGCATCAAAATCGCTCCCATTTGATAAGAAGCTAGGGAGGCAAGATTTGATACAGACATCAACAAGGCAAACAAGGTTGCTTCTACTCCTGGGGGGCAAAGCCTTGCTGCCAACACCAAAACAGGCATGTAGGCAATTTGTCCCATCACCGTCAGGACAAGACTATCGCCTAAGCTAAACCAGCGATCGTCAATTCCCAAACTGCGGTTGGTATGAGTGACTAATAGCAGCATACTCATACCCAGGACGGCTGAAAGTAAAGTACTCCAACCAAAAATGACGCGGAAAGATACACCTTTGAGGAAGCGCTGAAAAATCCACACGCCAACGAGGGAAGCGATACTCGTCACCAGACGTACCCTACCTAGAAATTCTGGTTCAAACCCTAATTCGTTGGTGGTGAAGAAAAAGAAGGCTGCATCAGCCGTGGGAGTGGCTTGCCAGAGAAAAATAAAGGCGGTAGGAAGCCAAATTGTTCTTTGGGCGATCGCTTGTCGTAGTTGTTTAATTTGAGTGTTGACACTAGACCAGTTGGCAAACGCTTGCGAGTCATCTGTTTTGCTGACTGGAACTTCGGTAATAAACCAAGCAATGAAAGAAACTATGAGGGGAAAAGTTGCCGTAATCAAAAATACCGTGCGGGTGGTGAAATGTTCTAGCAGCCAACCGCTGAAATAAGCTGTAATTAAACCACCAAAGGCTGAAGTTCCCCAACATAGAGATTGCAGCGAACCCGCATCAGCTTGAGATTCGACTCTTGCTCGTTCTACCACTAAAGAGTCTACAATCACGTCGCTGACGGCAACCGATAAAGAGCCTAGCGCGATCGCCCCTACAGCTGCCATTGGCGTATGTACGACTGTCGCCATACTCACCCAGGAAATCGCCCCTAAAATTCCCGATAAGATCAGGTAAGGACGGCGGCGATAGCCAAAAATGGGTAAACCATCAGAGACAAACCCAAATACTGGTTTAATAATCCAGGGCAGCGCCACAATGCCTAATAAGGACGAGACTTCGGCTGGACTCAATCCCAGTTCGTCTTTAAAGAAAAAGCTGACAGCAAGGCGGGCTAAGCCGAGAATTCCCTGGACGAAGTAGACAGTCAGGATTGCGATTAACTCCGTACTGGGTTCTTGACCGAAGAAAATCTTTTCTTTTAACGAATCTTTTACCTTGGACAAGCCAGACGCGGAAATCAGCATTGATTAAAATAAATAAAATTTAAGATTTATCGACTTTTATATCATATCTACTTTGAAGATGTTAGCTGTCGGTGAGGCGATCGCAGCAGTACGAGTACGGCAGGGCTGTGCTTTTGCGGATATCCATAGTTTACCCGTGCTACCCATACTACAAAACTAAACGGCGATCGGGCGATCTCCTGAACTCAAACCCAACTTCATCGTCGCCAATACTACTCCAGAGTTGAAGATTTAACGATTGAAACGATCGGTTTCAGCCCTTGATAATTACAGTGCGGCGATCGATCGCCAGCGAATTTTGAGTTGTCCGAAAGGAGGGGCGATGCTGCCAAAACTTGACTTCGCCTGAGATTTTATACGAAGAAGAACATCAGTTGATAGCAATTCTCGATTGTGTAGATGACATTTGTAGGGGCGCACAGCTGTGCGCCCCTACCAGACGTGTATTGTATCCAATTAAAAATTGCTATGAATTAGGAAACAGATACGAACATATTGGCAAAAACACCTGATTTACACTTAGAATCAACTGTTCAAGAGTAGCTGTTATTACACATAAAATATCAGTGTTTCAAGAACTACCATAAAAGCTGCTTTTCGTGTCGCAAATATAGACACAGATCGCACAGAAGCATGGCTATACGCTCGATATTATTACTATTTTGAAATAGAAATTCTGCATTTGTTGCCATCTATAAATTTATTTTTAAACAGAAATTTAACTCACAAATTTACTATTTCTTAAAAAAAGTTGAATAAGTATACCCGCAGAGAGATGACATGGGAATATCTAGCCAAGACGAAAACCTAAGTCTGTTTGGATAGTCATCAAATTTTTCTTAATACAAAATATGGACATAGCGCAAATTGTGCAGACAGCTTCGCAAACACTAACTCAAGTAGGGTTGAAGCTCATTGGGGCAATTGTTTTCTGGATTGTTGGTCGATGGTTGATTAACGTTGCGGCTAGCCTTTTATCTCGCAGCCTCAAGCACCAAAAAGTTGATAAAACAATTTTGAGCTACTTAGTAGCTACGGTTAAAGTCACGCTGAATATTATTTTAGTCGTGGCAATTTTGGGCTTTTTTGGCATTGAAACCACCTCTTTTGCAGCTTTACTAGCGGCGGCTGGTGTGGCGATTGGTGCAGCTTGGAGCGGACTGTTAGCGAATTTTGCCGCAGGTGCGTTTCTCATGATTCTGCGACCCTTTAAGGTAGGTGACTTCATTACTGCTGGCGGCGTGACGGGAACCGTGCAGGAAATTGGTTTGTTTGCCACCACGATTAACACTCTAGACAACGTACACACGGTTGTAGGCAACAACAAAATCTTTTCCGACAATATTCAAAACTTTTCGGCAAATACTTATCGTCGCGTCGATCTAGTGGCTCAACTCAACCACAACACAGATCATAATGCCGCGATCGCCATGTTAAAAGAACGGCTGAGTCGAATTCCCAACGTTCTTTCTAATCCTGCCCCAGATGTAGAAATCTTAGAATTTAATTTAGCTGGTCCCGTGTTAGCAGTGCGTCCTTACTGCAATAATGCCGACTACTGGCAGGTTTATTTTGATACCAATCGCCTGATCCGCGACAGCTTTGGCGAAGCTGGATTTTCTGCGCCAGAACAACTTTACGCCATTCGGAATAATTAGAAATTTGTAGAGACGTTGCACGCAACGTTTCTACAATAATTACAACACGCCTTTAGAACTGGGAATATTCCCAGCCCGACGCGGATCGATTTCTACAGCCATGCGCAGCGATCGCGCCAAAGCTTTAAAAGTTGCTTCAATAATATGGTGAGAGTTAATTCCGTCGAGTTGACGAATATGCAGCGTCATTTGACTGTGGTTAACCAGTGCTACAAAGAATTCCCGCACCAGTTGAGTATCGTAGGTTCCGACTCGTTGGGTGGGAATTTGCAGTCCGTAACTGAGATGGGGACGACCGGAAAAATCTAAAGCAACCTGAATCAATGCCTCGTCCAGGGGAGCGAGAAAATGCCCAAACCGGATGATGCCTTTGCGATCGCCTAAAGCCTGGTGAAAAGCTTGTCCGAGGGTAATTCCCACATCTTCATTCGTGTGGTGGTCGTCAATTTCAATATCGCCAGTCGCCTTGACTTCTAGATCGAATAGTCCGTGGGAGGCTATTTGATGCAGCATGTGGTCTAAAAATGGAATTCCCGTCGCCGCAGTGCATTTACCCGTTCCATCTAAATTCAGCGTTACTTGGACATCGGTTTCGCCTGTAGTCCGCCGGACAGAAGCAGTCCGTGCGGCAAATGTGACTTCGTTAATTGAGGGGCGATGGCTAATCTGCATGACTGAAATTTAGGGAGTAGGGAGCGGGAAGTAAAGCGATCGGATTCCATTTTTACTTCTTTCATCTTACTGTTAATAGTTCTAGCCATTCATCGGATTTAGCGTTAATAGGTCAATATTGCTACTACACAAAACAATTAGGGTGCGATGTCAGTACCAATTTACTTTTTGACTACGACAAAAGAGATCCCCCCAACCCCCCTTATCAAGGGGGGCTAGGGGGGATCTTCCATAGCATAGTCTTAGTGAAATGGTAAGCGCACCCTACCCGCGATCGAACTAAACGTTATTTCAAAACGTTATCTCAAGATATTCACGATTCCTAGCACCGGACTCAAGACAGGTCCAAATACAGCGCCAATTGCGTCACCAACCCCCGCTGCACTATTACGTCTGACGACAATAATGTCGTTGTCACGCATAGTTGGGTTATTTTCGTCGTTGATTCCTTTAGAAAAATCAAGCTTGACTCGGCGACTCGTAACCGTACCATCAGGATTGAGACGAATTAAATCTGCCGAACCCCTTCTAGCACGGGCGTTATCAAATCCTCCTGCTGTCAACAGCGCTTGGTTAAGCGGCGTATTGGGCTGCAAGTTGACTAGTCCTGGTGTTTTGACTTCTCCCACAACGCTAACTTGAATTGTCGCTGGAGAAAAACTGGCATCTGCTAAGGCAGTAGCATCTGCTGGGCTGATGTTTGTTGCCGTCGAAACGACGACAGTGTCACCTTCTTGAACGATCGTATCTTGGTTGGGATCTCCTTGCAGCAATTTCCAGAAACTCACGGTCATCTTTTGTTCGCCGCCATTTCTGGTCGGACGACGGATTTGAATGTTTCGCACGTCAGCCGAACTTGTAATTCCGCCAGCTAGCTGAATCGCCCGTGAGACTGTGGGCAAACCACCACCAGCACCTCCGCCGCCATCAATAGCTCCGCCGCCCCCTCCTTGGGTGTTACCTGGGGTAGTTGCAGCAGCAGCAGCAGTTCCACCCCCAATAATTACGTAAGAACCAGGACGGTTAACTTCACCTACAACTGTGACGGTACGGGGACGGTTGGAAGCCATAGCAAAGCTAGCATTAGAAAAGGCGCGAATATCTGCCATATTCACTTCAGTCGCCGTTGGTACGAAGACTGTATCGCCATCCCGTAAAGTGATGTCTTGTGGCAAAGTACCTTTTCTCACTAGTTCCATCAGATCCAGATTGATAATTCGCTCCGGTCCCAGTCCCTGCTTGCGCTTAAGCTGCACTTGCCTCAGATCGGCTGCTAGGGTGACTCCCTCTGCTAAAGTCAACGCGCCAACAATCGTAGGATATTGTACCCCTGGATTATCGCCTGCACCACCTTGCAAGCCCACAGTATACGAGCCAGGACGAACAACTTCACCCGCAATCACAACGTTAATTGGGCGTGGGGAAATTAGACTCACTGTGACTAGAGGACGCTTTAAGTAGCGAGAGTATTTTGCCGCGATCGCATCTGCTGCTTCTGCCTGGGTTAACCCTAAAATGTCTACAGGTCCGACCAGAGGCAAGAACAACTGACCACCAGGGGGAATCTGATAATCTCCGGTATATTCCGGCACTTCAAACACGTTGATGCGGATGCGATCGCCGCCTCCAAGAGCATAATCTACTGGTGTTTGGGCGGGTTGGTTGGCTGCTGGAGCTGTCGCCGGAGCGTTTGCTGGAGCTACATTGGGAAGTGGAGCTGCATTATTTCCTGGCGCTACTGGAGTAGTGGTTGGAGCCGTATTGTTGCTTGGCGCTACTGGGGTAGTGGTTGGAGCTGTATTATTACTTGGTGCTACATTTGGTTGAGCTGCGGGTTTGGTTGTTGGTAAAGACGGAAGAGTACGTGTTGGGCTAGCGGGACTGGTTGTTTCTTGCGCTTTTATTGGCGCTGGGCAAGCCATCGCCACTAGAGCAAAAAGTGTTAAACCTGCAACTGGCTTGGTAATTGCTTTAGACATACGTGTAGATTTCTGTGCGGAAATATAGGCAATTTCTTGCTGTTTTCTAGACTTCACCATTTTATGTTTTGTTGCCAGATATGGAATTTACTAGATATTCAGTATTAAGTATGCAAGATCGACATGAGCGGGCTTGAGAGTGGATTATGCCACACTTAGGCAAGCTTTGTAAAACTTCATTTAATGTCACAAAAAATCCGCTCTTACGAGCTGAGTGAAAGAGTAGCGGCGATCGCACAACAGAAAGCAGGGAAGCAACTATCAATTCACACTCTTACGCTGCGCTACACTACCCCTACGATACTCGCAAGCTACGTGTTAGCCAAAGGCGAAGCGTTCACGCAGTGTAGTGCGGCGTTTAGCGTTACGCAATTTACAATTAACTCCGAATTCCGAATTCCGAATTCCAAATTCTCCCCACACCCTACACCCTTTCTTCACTGATAACTGATAACTGATAACTGATAACTGACCAAGGGAATCGCGACAATAAATTTAGTTCCCATACCAACTTGTGTTTCAAACCAAATTTGTCCCTGGTGAGTTTCGACAGCTTTTTTTACAATTGCTAATCCCAAACCCGTTCCAGCAATATGGATAAAATTTCGCTAGTTCTAGCTTATTATTCCCCATGTCAGCTAGAAGATTTTAAGTTGAGAATGTAGCAACTATTCAAATTTCCAGTAGCTAGTTAAGTGATTTTACAAATACGATCGCTGTTAGTCTTGGCAATGAGTTGCGATCGCCAATCTCAATCTTATTTCTGGACACTTGCCACGGGCTATCCAAAATAGTATATTCTTTTTAACTGTATTGCTAAAAGCTACAAAATATTTGTTAGCATGTTCATTTTCTACTAGTGCTTGCTATAAGTCAGCAGGAACAATTAATTGTTTAATATAGCAATCCAAATTGATTTGTAAACGTTCCCCGTGTAGAGACGTTACATGTAACGTCTCTACACGGGCAATCGATTTCACGATTCATCTAGAATTGCTATAGTATCTAAAGTATTCCAAGAACCATCTCGTTTTGCATTTTTATAATCTTTAACGCGATCGCCAGTTGTAAATATATCAATTTTGACCGTAGAAACTCTTTGCTCTACCGCTATTATGTCGGATCGAAATCTACCTGTTGATGAAATTGAAGTAGCCAATATTGCAGATGAAATATTAATCAATCTACCCGCACAAGGATTTCTAACTATTTCTAATGCTTTGCAATGGCGACTTCAGTACAGCAGAGTAATTGAGCGTGCTGGCAAAGAAGAAGGCGTAATTGCTGTTTACAGATCTAACTTATGATTTCAAACAGTCAGAAAACAAAAATAGAGTACGGAGATTTTCAGACACCTCTGGAACTAGCCAATCTAGTATGTCAGAAATTGCTAGAGCTTAAGATCGACCCCGATCTTATTATAGAGAGCCAACTTGTGGAGTTGGAAATTTTCTAGAAGCAACTGCACATTGCTTTAAGTTAACAAATAAAATTATTGGAGTTGAAGTCAATCAAAGCTATTTACAAAAATTGCAAGTAAATCAACAGCTTATTGAAGATGAGAGAATTGAGATTATAGCTGGAGACTTTTTTCAATATGACTGGATAACTTTGATAGAAAAATTTAATGGAAAGGTACTGATAATAGGTAATTTTCCTTGGGTAACAAACTCACAACAAGGAACGATCGCTGGTAGGAACTTGCCAAAAAAAACGAATTTTCAAAAATATACTGGTTTAGATGCGATTACAGGTAAGAGTAACTTTGATATTTCTGAATGGATGCTGATTCAGACAATTCACTGGCTACAAAAAGATGGCGGCTATCTAGCAATGCTTTGCAAATCTTCTGTTTCAAGAAAAATATTGAATTACATTCATGCTAAAGGATTAAATCTTGCTAGCTGCTCGACATACAAAATAGATACCAAAAAATATTTTAATGCAAATGTTGAAGTCTGTTTATTAGTATGTAAATTTGATTTGAATTCGCGAAACTATTATTGCGATGTGTTTAACAGTTTAGAAAGCCAAACCTCATATCGCATAGGATATGATAACAATATCCTCATTAAAGATTTAGACTCTTTTCAAAAACTAAGCATGTTGTACGATCCAAACGCTATTATAAAGTGGCGATCTGGCATCAAACATGACTGCTCAAGCGTGATGGAATTTCGTGAAATAGATAGCATGTTTATCAATGGTTTAGGAGAAATTATTGTCTTAATTTGAAAGCATTAGCAGAAATAAACGGATGTAGGACTTGAGCTACTTAAATTTAATTGACACATACTATCCGATCTGGAGCGATCGCCTCTAGGCGCTAACATCTCAACAGAGTTAAAAATTTATTACCATTTGGTTAAATTACAATTAAAACTCATGAATAGTGAAGAACTAGCGCGCTACATCGAAAGTACAGATGGTATATCTAAACCCTGGCTGCTATTGCAATTGCGCCTGAAGAAGCTGCAAGAGCGATCGCACCTACTCACCCCAGAGGAATATGCTAAAGAGTTGGCAGACATACACCAAGGATTGATGAATCTGGGAGAATGGTGGCGGGGGATAGAAGACGAGGCGTTCGGAGTTGACTATCCTCTATAAAGTAGCGTCACCATTCTAGCTTTGCAGCCAAAACTTCTATGCCTAGAACTAAAAAAACAACCACTACACAAGAAATTGCTACTGAAATTAATTTCACAGATCCGCAATACTACTTCAATCGCGAGTTGAGCTGGTTAGAGTTTAATAATAGAGTTTTACATGAAGCTTGCGACCCGCGATCGCCTTTACTAGAACGATTGAAGTTCTTAGCAATCTTCAGCTCTAACTTAGATGAATTCTTTATGGTGCGTGTAGCAGCTTTACGCCAGCAACTAGCGGCTAAAGTCAGCAAACTCAGTCCAGACGGACGCACCCCAGAAGAACAGCTAGAAGCAATTTCTCAACGCCTGCGTCCCTTGGTAACGCAACAACACCGTCATTTCGAGCAAGTCCTCAGACCAGCTTTAGCGCGAGAAGGAATTTATATTTTAGACTACATGGACTTGAACCAGGAACAGCGGACGTACCTGGAACATTACTTCGACGAACAAATATTTCCCGTCCTCACCCCTCTTGCTGTAGATCCGAGTCACCCCTTTCCCCACATTTCTAATCTCAGCTTGAATTTAGCTGTAGTCATGAAAAATCCAGTGACGGAAGAAGAATTATTTGCACGGGTGAAAGTGCCAAAAGTCTTACCGCGATTTTTACCGCTTCCAGAAGAACTGCGGATACAACACCATGACAAACCCGCGCATTGGACGGGAGTACCTCTAGAACAAGCGATCGCCCATAACTTAGAATCCTTGTTTCCAGGGATGAATATTTTAGAATATCACCTGTTTCGGATTACCCGCGACGCTGACATAGAACTGGAAGAAGACGAAGCCGACGATTTATTATTGGCGATCGAACAAGAACTGCGCAAGCGCCGTATTGGTGGATCGGCAGTTAGGCTCGAAATTCACTCTCAAATGCCAGACCTAGTACGTAATAGACTCTTACGAGAACTCGATTTAGAAGAAAGGGCAGTTTATGAAATTGATGGCATATTGGGACTAGGAGATTTAATGTCATTTATGGCATTACCGCTACCAGAACTGAAAGATCCACCTTGGAAATCCGTCGTTCCTCCACGCTTGCAACGCCTCAATCCTGCTTTAGCAGATACTGAAGAAGGAACTGATTTTTTCAGCCTGATTCGAGAAAAGGATGCTTTAGTTCACCACCCATATCATTCTTTTTCCTCCACCGTACTGCGGTTTATTAGTAGTGCGGCTCACGACCCGGATGTTTTAGCGATTAAAATGACGCTGTATCGCACCTCTGGCGATTCCCCCATTCTTAACGCTTTGATCGCCGCCGCTGAAAACGGTAAACAAGTCGCAGTGTTAATGGAACTCAAAGCGCGGTTTGACGAAGAGAATAACATTTACTGGGCGCGACGGTTAGAAAAAGCTGGAGTTCACGTAGTCTATGGCGTTGTCGGACTGAAAACCCACTCGAAAATCGTTATGGTCGTGCGGCGGGAAACAGATCGCATCCGACGTTACGTCCATATCGGCACGGGTAATTATAATCCCAAAACAGCCAGAATTTATACTGACATGGGACTCTTTAGCTGTCGGGAGGAATTGGGAGCCGATCTGACAGACTTATTTAATTACTTAACTGGATATTCGCGCCAACAATCATATCGCAAGCTATTGGTTGCACCAGTTAATTTGCGCGATCGCATGGTGGCTTTAATTAAGCGCGAAACTGAGTGTTGTAGAAATGGTGGTACTGGTCGGATCGTAGCGAAAATGAATGCTTTGGTCGATCCGCAAATTATTGCTACCCTCTACGAAGCCTCTCGCGCTGGCGTGCAAATCGATCTAATTATCCGAGGAATGTGCTGTTTGCTACCCGGACTTAAGGAAGTAAGCGAGAATATTCGTGTTATAAGTATCGTTGGGCGCTTTTTAGAACACTCCCGTATTTTCTATTTCCACAACAATGGGGAAGAAGAGATTTATATCGGCAGTGCTGATTGGATGCCACGCAATCTCGATCGCCGGGTTGAGGCTGTCACCCCAATTGACGATCGCCATCTTGCCAAAGATTTACAAGAAATTCTCGGAGTCATGCTTGCCGATAATCGCCAAGCTTGGGACTTACAGCCTGACGGACGTTACATTCAGCGCCGTCCTGCCCCTAATACTCCCCAATCGAGTTCTCAGAAAATATTTATGGAAATGGCTCTCAACCCAGGGACAACCAGTGACTAGGTATGAGTGGTGCATGATGCGTGGTTTAATTATGAATTGAATCGTCTTCCTTGTCTTCCTTGTCTCCCTTGTCTCCCTTGTCTCTTACTAACAATCAACAACTATCAACCATTAACTATCAACAGTCCTCCCTACATTCCACCATAGGACAGAGGTAGTTTTACCTTGAACAAAAATATACTGTGAAAATCAATAGTTTACGATTGTCCGTCCTGGTAATCTTATTCGGTTTAAAATGCTGATGTTATCTTGCGAACCTTCCATTGTCAGAGTCTTGGTTGTAGACGATCACGAACTTACTCGTCTCACTCTGAAGCTAGCGATCGCTCACCAGGAAAATTTAGAACTAGTAGGATTAGCCAGTAACGGCAAAGAAGCTGTTGAAATGACGCAGCGCTTTCATCCAGATGCGATTGTGCTTGACTTGCAAATGCCAGTTATGGATGGTTGGAGTGCTGCTGCCAAGATTAAAGATATTCAGCCAGAAACTCAAATTATCGCCTATTCTTCTGTAGAAGATCCAAAACTCCACGACCGTCAAGCAATTGCCTGCTTTGATGCAATCTGCAAGAAAGACATTGCTACTCCAGAATTAATCAACATCATTAAAGAATTAAAACAACAACAAGAAATAAATCGCTCGTAAACAATGGTTTGAACAAGATGAGTTCGTAGCGGGAAAGAAGATTTGTTAGCACTGGAAAGCGATTCTAGAAATCGGCTTCCGGTGCTTTTTGTTTAGAAGGGGGGCAAATAATAGATTAGTTAGTCGCGTTGTCAGGAAAAGTGCGCTTAAATTCATCAAGTAAGTCGTCCATTTCTTCTAAAGCTTGATTGACATCTATTCTGAGCGTACCTAAGTTAGGTTGTTCTAACAAGCGCAACAATGATTCGCGTTTTTCTTCAACTAACACAATTCTTGCTTTCAAAGTTTCAATATCCATCGTTGAGTCCTTGTTTGATTCTGCCCTTATTGTAGTAGAAATCAAAAGTTAAAAGTCAAAAGTCAAAAGTTAAAAGCAGAAGTTGTTTCATCTCATCTGCACCTGAAGCTCCCCTACTCCCGACTCCCGACTCCTGACTCCCGACTATTTGATTCACCAGATTCTAGTCGTTTAGCAGTAAAAGCAATTTCTCTAGCTGTCGTACCTATACCGAGTTTACCTACTATCCTTTCTGGCTGAAACTGACTAGAAATTGCGATCGCATTTACAACTGCTGCTACAGGTCGGCGACAGATTGTCGCTAAAGGGACATTACCAGTTAATTGTAAGGTGCGATCGCTTAGTTTTCCTGTGAGAGTCGGTCTTTTTTCTCCAACCCTAGCCTTATGCGAACTACTCTCTGCTAACAATAAAGACCCGTTTAAGTAAATACCAGATTGCTGTATGTCTAACACCAAGTTTGATAACTCCAAACAATCAGGTAAATTTTGGTCGAGAGACAACAGATAACGCCCTTGAATTGATGTTTGTGCTTTAAGATTAGCCTCCCCATAGGCAGAAACAACTTTAAATAATAGTAAAACCGAACTAATTGCAACACCGTAAAAAGCTAAAGATTTGAGATTGAAATGGTTTTTCATTGTTACTTGTCATTCGTCATTGGTCATTTGTTATTTATGAATAGCTAGTCACCGAATTTTTATCTAGTCACTAGCCACCAGTCACTAACCACTAAGTTACTTGTCATTCGTCATTGGTCATTTGTTATTTATGAATAGCTAGTCACCGAATTTTTATCTAGTCACTAGCCACCAGTCACTAACCACTAATAACATCAAGGTGAGAACTGACTTGACTGTGGCGACGGGCAATTAGCAAGGAAGATTGACACTGGATTGCTAATTCATCTGTGTACCTGCCTAGAGTTTGTCGTTCAATTCCCCAAGCGCGACTCATGCCAACTATAGTTAAATCGACACGGGCTGATGCTTCTACGACTGCGAGAATCGGTTCGGAAGTTTCTTTTGGTTGGATTATAGAAATGCGATCGCGCACTTTCTGCGGCAGTTGTTGCATGATGTTGCGTAACTCGTTACTGAACTCGCTTGGCGCTGGTGTTGCTTGCAGCACTGACAAACATGCCGTGTCGCAATTCGCTAGCAGGCGCAGGGCGATGACTAACGCTAGGTCATCGTGAATATTGCCAACATAAGGCACTAACAGCGATTCTAAGTTTTGTTTGCCGCGATCGATGTATACGGCTACGTCCACTGGAGCAAGGCTGAGAATTTGACCGACACGTCCACCTAAACGGTTGTTACTAAAAGCCGGACGATGCCAACCGACGACAATTAAACTAACGCTGTCAAGTGCGGCAATCTCGGTTGTTGCTCTAGCAACGTCATTGCTGACGCGAACGATGGGATGAATCAGAGAACGAATTGACGGTGGTTCTAAAGTTTGAATTAATTCTTCTAGCTGTTGATAGCGCTCTTGAATTAACCTGTCAGCGGCTTCTGGCGTGCTTTGGAAAGCGTAGTCTTCTTCGATTTCGATCAAACTGAGCGGATGGACGATCGCAGCAGCCGATCGCCCGCCAGCGATCGCTGCTGCTAATTGCAACAGTCCTTGTTGAGTACTGGGATTTGCGACTGGGACTAAAATTCTATACGCCGGAGTTACAGGCTCTATATTACCTGCTTGTGGTGGTTCTGGTTCTACCAAATCTAATTTAATCAGTCGCTTCGGATACGTCCATTCCAGCAGTGGTGAGGTCATAAACGTTGTCACCAATGCCATAATCACCAGCATGGTAAACAGTAAAGGCGAGATGACACCTAAGCTCAAACCAATGTTGAGGACGATCAACTCTGTCAAGCCACGGGTATTCATTAACCAACCCAAGGCTGATGCTTCTCGTTTATCGATGCCACTGACACGCGCCGCTACATAAGTACCGATGTACTTTCCGGCGATCGCCACTACCAAAACTAATAAACACAACAGCCATAATTCCGGGCGATTGAGCAAGCCAATTTGGGTTCTGATCCCGCTGTAGGCAAAAAAGACGGGGAGTAAAAAGATTAAAACGAAGTCTTCTGTCTTTTGGGCAATCTCCCGCACCAGATCGTGATCTTTGGGCATGACTGCACCGACTAAGAACGCCCCAAAAATCAAGTGGATACCAATGACTTCGGTAATTAAAGCAGAGATTACCACTCCCATGTAAATGCAAGCTAAGAGAAATTGCGTCAAACGTCCAGTACGATGAAAGAGTTTGGCAAGATACCGTAAACACCAGCGCCCTGCTGTCACCATCAAGCCTATGTAGACGATCGCGGCAATAATTGTCGGGATAGCCTTGACAAAATCACCCTCTTTTGCAACTGCGATCGCCACTGCCAAAACGCACCAAGCCGTGACATCATCTACTGCAGCGCACGTCAGTGCTAAAGTTCCCAAACGCGATCGCTGCAAGTTATTTTCGGTAATAATCCGCGCTAAGACGGGAAAAGCAGTAATTGACATCGCTGCGCCCAGAAACAGGGCAAAGGCAGTAAAGGAAACACTCCCATCAGATACCAAGGGATAAAGAATGATTGCTGAGAGCGTCCCTAAAGAAAAAGGCACTAAAATACTGACGTGAGAAGTAAGAATCGCTATATCTAACTGTCCGCTTAAGTATTTAGGATTTAGCTCTAAGCCAATCAAAAACATGAAAAAAATCAGTCCGATCTGAGACAGCACGTTTAAGTAAGGAAGTGTTTCAGATGGAAACAATGCTGCGGCAAGATCTGGAGCAATTAAACCAAATAGCGAGGGACCAAGCATAATTCCCGCGATGATTTCACCTATGACCAGCGGTTGCTTGATCCAGCGGCATCCCATTCCCACAATCCGCGAGAGTGCTATGACGATCAGCACTTCAATTAAAACGAGAATGACTGCGTGCATAACTTCCTCCAGCAGCAGATGCCCCTACGATGATCTTTTAATCATCTCTGTAGTGTCAACTAATTTTGAATTTTGGATTTTAGATTTTGGACTGGAGATTAGACTAGGTTTCGCACCGAAACCTAGTCTAATCTCCAGGCAGTTAACATTGGTGTAGAAGTAGCACTGCGCCGTCCTAACAGTCGTCAAGCTGAATTTGAAGCCGATGATGTCGGACTGCAAGCTTTAACAAAGGCTGGTTACGCTGATTAGATCCGTTGGGGAAAATGAATCACAATAATCGAAACTTCTGGATGACTCCGAGCGATCGCCTCTGGTGCAACCCCCAACGCTGGTAGACCTCTAATATCTGGATGAGTTCCAGCCGTTAAGATTAATAAGTCATCCTGCTGAAGCATTTTGGAAACTCGACCGATAAAGTTGCCCCTGACTTGTTGAATTTGAGTGTCTGGACTCAATCCTAATTCTTCTGGATTAAAGGACGTGCGTTTGCGGGGACTGGCTGTTACCTGCAACAGTTGTAGCGATGCCTTGAGTTCGTCAGCGAGAGACTTAGCAAGCGACACCGTTTGTCCAAAAGTGGACGCTGATTTTTCAATATCGGCTATTGCCAAAAAGACGCGATGAGTATTTTCAATTGGCTGGGCAAATCGGGCAATTAATACAGGGACTGTAGCGCGACGTATGACGTTATCGATCGCACTACCAAAAAAATTTTCGCGATAAGTTGAAAACCCTTTCCAGCCACAAACAATCAGATTGGCATCGCGTTCTAAGGCAGAGCGTAAAATTCCTTTATCGACTGAATCATCAATGCGTCCGATCGGTTCGACTGCCGTTACAGCTGCATGAGCGATTGTTTCTGCTGTGGCTAATAACTGGCTTTGCTGAATTTTTGCTTCTGGCGCGATCGTTCCCTGTTTATCTGGCAAAATATGTAAAGGTAGTAAAGTTCCCGCTGTTTTTTTGGTTAGAATTAAAGCTAAATGAAGTAAATTATCTTCCGTACTAGGGTTAGCAACAGGGACTAAAACGCGAAGATTTTGAGCTGCGGTAAAGCCTTGTTGTACTTGCTTTGTTCTCCCCTTGCTAGTAGGATTTGCTGCTTCAACTTTCACTCCTTGACCCCAACGACTAGTAACCCAAGGAGAAGCAATACAGGTGACTAAAATCATGGCGACAGTGCCGTTAACAGTTGCTTGGTCTACAAGTTGAATCTGAAAAGCAACTGTAATTGCTGCTAGCGTCGATGCAGCTTGAGCAACAGAAAGACCGAACATGACCATAATGCCAGAGGACTGAAAGCCAAATAGCTTACCACTGCCCCAAGCTGGAACAAATTTGGCAACGAGCGCCACGACAATCATCACTCCTGCTACCAATAGCGATCGCGGATCGCTAACTAATAGCCTCGGATTAATCAACATTCCTACTGAAATCAGAAAAAATGGCACGAATAAAGTGTTGCCAATAAACTGAATGCGATTCATTAGCGGACTCAGTTGGGGAATCAGTTGAGTAATGGCAATTCCCGCTAAAAATGCCCCCACAATTGGCTCAATATCAATTAGTTCTGCCGCATAAGAAACAACAAATAAAGTCGCAACGACAAACGTAAACTCAGCCCCTTCGTCATGCCCAAAACGGCGAAAGAACCAACGACCGATTTTAGGAACTCCCCATAAAGTAGCAAAGGTATAAATAGTTAAAGCCGGAATTAGAAATAACCAAAAACCGAGGGAGAGGCTACCTTGATGTGCCTGGACAACAACGGCGAGAACGAGTAAAGCTAAGACATTGGTAATTAAAGTTGCTCCCAAAGTCGCCGTGACTGCCTGAGTCCGCATAATTCCCAATTTAGTCGCTACTGGTAACGCCAAGAGCGTGTGGGAAGCAAAACAGGAAGCAACGAGTATCGCTGCCAAGAAACCGTATCCGATTGCCAGCATCGCCACCGTACCCAGTGCCATCGGCACGATAAAGGTAGCAATGCCAAAAATTACTGCTTTGTCTGCGTTGTATTTTAGGTCGTCGAGGCTGGTTTCTAGCCCAGCCATAAACATCAGAAATAACAAACCCACAGTACCGAGCAGGATAATCGTGCTATCTCGCTCTAAAACTCCTATTCCGTAGGGTCCTACCACCACTCCCGCTAAGATTAAGCCGACAATTCCTGGTAGCCTCACCCGCTCGAATAACAGCGGTGCAACCAGCATAATCGCCATAATTGTCAGGAAAACTGGTACTGGATCGGTAATTGGACCTGCGAAAACTGAGGGAGTCAAAAATTCACGAGCGCGATCGCCCCACATTTGCAATTGTTGCCAAAAATTTGTCATAAATTTGGAGATAATGCAGACAATGACGCTCGAAATAGCAACGTGCTTATCCCGATCGAAGTGATTTTTCCACTACTAAGTATTGCTCATCGATATCTTGTTTATCCAACTTATCCGATACGTTCTCGTAGCTATCGCGTTTAATCGCCGCCGCATGACGCAGCAACACTGCACGGTCTTTGCGATCGCAGGTGTAATCAGCTATGGTGGCGATCGCTTCTAGCAAGCGAATTATCACTGCCACATCTTGTTTACCATACTGGCGAATTTGGTTAAAAGCAGCATCGACTAGACCTTCAAACGTGACTGGCTCAGCAATGACGCGCAACTCGTGCCGTTCGTCGTAGCGGTAAGGAGAGGGAAACTGACGCTGAACCAAGCGAGATAGCCCTGCACTCAGTTGGTCGATACACCGGATTGCGGTAAACGGATCGTTGACAGAGGGAGAAATGGCGCGTAAAGTAATTTCTACTAATTGGTTGATGGGAAACTCTACATCCTGCTGTTCGGTGCGTTGTTTACCTAAAATAAAGGCATCGTTAATTTTATTGGTTAATTGGCGATTTACCCGCTCTGGAGGATATGCCGTGACTAATGCCTGGTCTTTTACGACAAATTTTCCTGGGCGATAGTTGATGCGTAGCAATAGCCGCTCCCGACAGGCAATTTTCATTAATTCTTCGTCGTCGATCGCTTGCACGTAGCCACTGTTATTCGCTTTGATTTTGCAGGCTTCGGTATCAAAATTATCTGGAATTTCTGTTAATGGTTGTTTGAATTCCGGCTGGTTAACACCAATATGTTCGGGAAATAAGCGATCGACTGCGCGGTCTAGATCGGCTCCAGCTTCAGAAATAACGTGCGATGCTTGAATAATTGTCGAGGCATGATGGATGAAGTAAATTAACATCCCGATACTAACTAATGCTAGCCCTGTAGCAACTGTAATCGAGATTTGCGGTATGAAGCGATCGTAATCATCTCCATCGCCGCGAATCGTTCGCAGCACCAGCAAGCAGTAAATAAATGTGGCAATAAACGTGCCGAGAACCACCTGATTGCCAGTGTCTTGCATGAAGTTACGCAGCAATCGCGGTCCAAAATTGGCAGCAGCTAGTTGAAGTGCGACAATCGTAATCGAAAAAGCGGTTGCCGCAACTGTAATCATCGAACCAGAAACAGCTGAAAGTACCTCTCGCGCTCCATCTGTGCTACCAACGTAAATCCAACCCCAACTTTCTAGAGGTCCATAATAGCCTTCGCGATCGAGCGTTAGCATCGTCACTGCTAAGGCGATTGTGCTACCAGGGAAGTCATTTCTAAAAATGGCAAACGGTGAGAATTTACCCAAAATCTCACCTCAATATTGACTGTACTCGCTCCTAGTTCGCGCACAAAAATGTCTGGCTGGGGTTCTGCTTCGACTCCGGCAACTCCCAAAACGGCATTATGCAAAAATAGACTAAACGACTGACCAAAATTTTAGAGTTGCGATCCACTTCCCAACGTTGCGCCCCTACCAAAGTCAGACGACGCAAGCTAGCAGCAATCAACCAAGCAACAGCGATTGCTAGCAAAGCTCCCAAAAATGCAGGTAAATTGTCGATCGCATCCCGCTGAAACTGTCGTAAAGTAATCCAAAGCCGTTGTCCGACATCAATCGCTAATGGCGGACGCTCGAACGCTTGATTCAACTCTGCTGCCCACTGCTGCGCCAGCTTGTCTACAGGCAGATTAAAATCTTGGGCATCCTGTTGCGTTACGGTCATCAATACCCGATTATTCACCTGCAAGGTGGCAATACCTCTTCCAGGATCGGGAACAACGGTGACGGCGCTGCCAGTTTGTGACTGCGCCAAAATACCAGCAATGCGCCGATTTACAATTTGCGCTCGTTCGGTGGCGCTAAGTTCGCCCAAACTGCCAATTTGAAACACGGGCTGTCCTCTGACAATAACATCGGCAAAAAACAGCCCGTCGCTAGGAATTTCTTCTGGGGCGCTGGTTTGGGGGGTGACAGGTAAAGGAGAAATTTCCTCCTGCACTAATCCTTTGCTGGCTGGTAAAAGTAGAAAAATTGCGATCGCGATCGCAGTTGGAATGTTACGGGTGATGATGGAACGATTACCTGGTAAAAACAGAGTTGGCATTTCTAATAACGCAACACCGCAGCTAAAGAATTATTCCCAGGCACTTGCTCTGGCTCTACTGCATATACCGTACCGCCGTTAAAAAGTGTATGTAAAGCCGCTAAATCCATCAAGTCCTCATCCCCAGGCTGATGTTCTTCGTGTAACTCTACCTCGCTGGTATCGGGATGAAAGCGTCCCCACTTTTGCAACCCTACGGGAACAAACAAAGACTCAACTCGTTGGTAATAAGCAGAAGGAACGACTTCCCGAATGTTAGTTGCAGTTTTTCCCGTTCCGGCTAGTTCTTGATAACGGGCTGCGGTTTCTTGTTGCGATCGCTCGAAATGAGGCTGGACGATCTCCCACGCCTGTGCGTGTAATTCCTCTGCTTTGAGTTGGTCTGGATTTCTGGTCACGCCTTCATCGAGCAAGTAGGGATATGTGTTTGCCTGCTGATAAATTGGCAAGAGATAGTCAACACCTGCTAAAACTAAAGGCGATCGCCGATCTTTGAGCAATTCCTGCAAACCACTATCTACCTTGCGGAAGTAGCGCAGGATGTTTTCTTTTTGGTCGTCATTGCCAGCACCTTGACCGTGAAACATGGCAGCACGGTCGCCTCCTCGCCCTCCAGATGTCCCTGTATGGAACTGGAGGCTCTTTTCGGGGTCGTCGTACCGCAATGCCTCAGCAATACTAGTTGGCACATCTTCTAACTCAATTTCGCTGACACTGTAGCGCGTTCCTTGGAATAATCTCACTTGGTTTTGACTCAGTGCCAAGATGTAGAATTGTCCATCACCTGAAAGCAAAGGTAGTAAGGGCTTGAAGTGAAAGCGATCGGTGACTACTACAAGTTCGTCAAAATTGAGCGGCAAGCAGTAGTAACCAAACATATCTGCCGAGATGAAAATTGCCAGTCCATCACTCTGATGTTGCCAAAACTGGAAATCATCGAGCTGTTGCGCTCTTGCGAGTAAATCTCTGGCATCTTGCGCCCGCATTCCAGTGGCAATCAATTTTTCTTCTGCTTGGCGCATCAGATTCTTGAATCGAATCGGGTCTTGTTGCGTCTGCGTCCCCAGCTTATGAGTTGGCATGTAAATGGAAACGCAAGTCCCCGATTTATCAGATGCCAAAGTCAATAGCTCGTCAACTGAAATTAGTGAATTCATCTTTCCCCAAAATTGCGATCGAGCTGTAAATTTTACGTAGATGTAAATTGGTTGAGTTCGTGTAGAGACGCTATACGTAACGTCTCTACTTGAGATTGGTGCAGAACGAGAAGGCTAAATCTTAGCAGTAGAGATTTAAACTATCGAATCTCTTCACGTCGATCGACAATCTTTACTTCTGGATCGCCCGTCGTTGTATCGATAACATCGCGATCGGTTGTGGTTCTATCTACATATCGCTGCGTATCGCGATTGACAGTGGTGGAACCAACACTAGGCTGGGAATTGGATCCCCCAGCAGCATTGTATACCTTCCACTCATGAATGCCGCGATTCCTTAAGACATTGCCAGCTCGCTCGATCTGGGCTTGAGTACCTTCTAATATCACTAGGTAGTCCCCTTGGGAAATCCGCTTGTCATAAGCTTTGGCATCTTCTTCTGGAATACCCAACCCAGTCAAAGCTCCAACTATTGCCCCTCCTGCCGCACCGATGCCAGCACCAGCTAGAGTAGCTGCGATCGTCCCGCCTGCCAAGAATGGACCTACCCCAGGAATAACTAAAGCTTCCAGACCGACGAGTAAGCCACCGATACCACCCAACGCCGTACCAGTAACAGCACCAATCCCAGCACCTTCTTGAGCTTCAGTATTACCGCGTTCCGCTTCGGTGCGATTTCTTTTCAGCTCGTCACGATCTCGAACATCAACCCCAGAGATTGCTTCGTTACGGTCTGCATCTTTAGCCAGTAGAGAAACTTTATCCATCGAGAAGCCTGATTCTCTCAGTCCATTGAGAGCCGCTTCTGCTTCGTTTCTGCTAGAAAACGTACCAACAGCACGCTTGTATTGTTGAGTTACCATTTTTTCTCCTGAAACAATTGCAATTGTGCTTTCGCGAACTTAATTTTCTCAGTGGTGGCTTTCACGCGATCGCGCTGATTCGAGCAGATTTATTGCTCAAAGCGATCGCGTTAAACAAACAGTTATCCCACCTACTTCTAGCTTCAAACCTCAATGTGACCAGAAAATGACATAAGAGCGATCGAGATTGAGATTGAGATTTGAAAAACTCCTCAATTCGAGTGAACATCTAGCTTCGTCTGAAAATGGCTTAGAGAATTTAACGAAATTTAGACTTAGGGGTGATGCAACTGCATACGTTCAATTTATTCTATTAGTAAAGTAATAAATCCTTGGTTTTATATCAGTTACAAGCATTGGATTCAAGCCAAAATCTCTTTAGTAGTTGCTGCATGACTAGTCGAAAGCTAATGAATTAGCTTCTCATTTCCACTCTTTTGGCAAAAAGTATTGGTCAGTTCGAGCGGATTTAGATTACCGAGCTTTAGGTATTGAGGTGGAAGGTGGTATCTTGTGGTTTTGGATCGGGAGCCATGTAGAGTACGACAAGTTAATCGATCGGCTATAGTCAGCGCATAATAACCGTGTTGTAGCGAACAGAACTCAGATTCTAGCGACAATCGTACAAAGATTACTAGCAGCCGCTCAACCGCACTCGTTCCTTCATTCTGCTAATTGCGATCGCGGGATCGAACACGAGTTTCAAGGTTACTTACCTCTAGATGCTCAACTGCAAACCACAACAATCGTAATTGTAGGTCTAGTTGTAGGACATCTATCAATGTGGGAATTTGGTAAGTCATTAGCCGTCTTAGCCTTTATGGTATGCTGATTGAGAGCATGTGTCCTATATAAAATGGTTAGCCTTCCTCATCCGGTTCAATATCAAGGCAGTAAAAGAAATCTTGCTTCAGACATTTTGAAATTTCTACCTGAAACTATAGATAGGCTGGTTGAGCCGTTTGCGGGAACTGCTGCAATTAGTATTGCCGCCTCTTCTAAGGAAATTTCTCAAAATTTTTGGCTCAATGACTTAAATCAACCGCTAGTTGAATTAATACGGGCGATCGTAGAAACCCCTGAAGAAATAGCAACTGCTTATACAGATATATGGAACGAACAGCATAGCGATTCCATAGGGCATTACTATCAAGTTAGAGAGCAGTTTAATAAGACTAATGAGCCGCAACTTTTTCTCTATTTGTTAGCTCGATGCGTAAAAGGGGCTGTACGGTATAACTCTGAAGGTTTTTTTAACCAAAGCCCTGATAAAAGGCGAAAGGGAACTCAGCCTGACAAGATGAGAAAAAATATAGAAGGTGTATCTCAACTGCTGAAAAATAAGTGCAAATTCACATGTTGGGATTATAAAGACGTGCTAGCTGAAGTTAGACAAAGTGATTTCGTCTACATAGATCCGCCTTATCAAGGTGTGTGCGGCGATCGCGATTCAAGATATTTTGCTGGAATCAGTTTTAATGATTTTGTTCTTTCTCTTGAGGATCTCAACCAGAAAGAAGTAGCGTTTGCAGTTAGCTACGATGGTAAACGAGGGAACAAAACTTTTGGCAACTCGCTACCTGAAGAACTAGGGTTAAAAAAAATTGAAATTAAAGTTGGGCGATCGTCTCAAGCAACACTGTTGGGTAGAGACGAAGTAACAATAGAATCTCTGTATTTGTCGCCCTCCTTACTTCGCGATCGTATTTCAGGAATAGAGAGCTATATTAGCAGGACGCATAAACAGCTTACTCTATTGGACAAGCATGAACAGTTCTCAGCCGCTACCCAATGATTTCATACAACTGTGTCAGTCAGTGACTGCAAAAAGACCAAAAGCTGTTATTAATCACATTTTGCAACATGGTCTTGTAACTACGGAAGAACTTAAGAACATATACGGCTATAATCATCCTCCAAGAGCAGCAAGAGATGTTCGAGAACGTGGAATTCCCCTCGACACTTTCCGCGTTACAGGAAGCGATGGCAAAAAGATCGCTGCTTATAAATTTGGAGATGTTAGCAAGGCTAGGTTTTCTAGATTTTCTGGTAGAACTGGTTTATCGAAGCAGCTAAAGGACGAACTAATTAAGAGACATGGCTGTAAGTGTTTCATTTATTTAGAAGTAGTGGATAAGCGTGAATTGCAGATCGATCATCGTATCCCTTTTGAAATTGACGGAGAACCAGAGTTTTCACCTGAACACTTTATGCTGCTTTGTGGCTCTGCTAACCGAGCAAAGTCTTGGTCGTGCGAACACTGCGAGAACTGGAGTATTATCAAGGATAAGTCTATTTGCTTATCATGTTACTGGGCTTATCCAGAAAGCTATACACATATTGCCATGCAACAGGTGAGAAGAATAGATATAATGTGGCAGGAAGAAGAAATTGATATATATGAAAATCTGAAACAGCAAGCTACTGAACTAAATAAAGACATCCCTGAATTTATTAAAGAAATCATTGAACGAGAAATCGGTCGGAATCAAAACGGATAACAATTGATTCTCAAAATCGGATAGAATTGTAAAGATAATTAACTTTACAGTCTCCACTGCTTACTTCCTATTTTCACAATTCGATCGCAAAACTATCGCGCAGATGAAAATCGGCTTGCGTACCGCAATGAGTTAATGCCCAATATGTCATTTCACCAGATTGTGACTGAAGCACAGACGCGATCGCAATTTCTATTTTCTGCTCTATTTCTACAATTTTATCTAAATTGAGTTCGAGATTCAACAATAAATAATTGGGTCGATTATGCACGACAAATGGTAGTGATGTAAAGGCTGTTTCTGGTTGCATTCCTTGACGATAATCTTCAAAATGATAGATGTTCCAGTTTCCAGAAGGTGAAAGGTTAAATTCCCAATATTGGGAAGAATTTTCAATTCCAAGAAAAAACTCTAAGCACGTTTGCTGCCATAATTCGTCTTTACGAGCAGGCGAATCTGTTACTGCTGGAATGGCTAATTCTACCAACTGTCCCAAAATCTGGTATTGGATAGTAAGTTTATTGAATTGCCGATCTACAATACCTGAGATTTCAAGCTGAAGCGGTGGATTATCAGAGGGGAATGGCTTCAGAAAAAAAGTGCGAACGCTCATTTTAAACCTTGTTTTAAATCTCGCACGATCGCGCAAATAGGCGATTGTTGAGTTTCAATACTTTGAGTCAGCTGAAATTGTACCAGTGCCCTGACCAAATTATGTTCTGCATATTTCACCTTAGAGAAGTGAACGTTACCTACTAAATAGTCGGTAAAAAACCGCAATCCTAATTCAAAAGCTAACAATCGGATTGAGTCGTATATATATTCGTAATCTTTTTCAGTTAAAAAGTTTTTTGCTTGTGAAATATAGCCTTGTAAAATAGATTGGGCGAGTTCTGTTTCAAATCGTACTTCTTGCCATTGTTGAGTTTCTTCACCCAAAGAATTACAACTCGATCGCAGGCAATCACCGATATCGTAGTGGATTAAACCAGGCATGAGTGTATCGAGATCGATAACACTGACGGCTCGTCCTGTATTGGTGTCAAACAGAACGTTATTAATTTTAGGATCGCCATGCATTAAACGCAAAGGTAATTCTCCGCTGATTTTTGCATCTTCTAAAACACTTACCCAATTTCTACGAGTTTGAATAAACTGCAAACAAAAATCTATTTCAGGGGATTTGCTTTTGTCATGTTTTGCCAGCGCTGCATCATATTGTTGAAGGTAGCGCGGTGTAATGTGAAATCCTTCCAGCGTGACAGCTAGCTTTTCAGGGGGTAAATCGCTGATGAGATTATGAAACGTACCAAGGGCGTAACCAGCCTCTCTAGCGCGATCGCAATCTGTAATAGTGTCAAAAGATTGTGCGGCTTCGATAAAGCTAATTGCACGCCAGAATGCTCCTTCAGCATTCATCCAATATTCCCGATTATCCTGCGTTAGGATGACGCTCGGTATTTCCCAACGGCGATCGCTACTCCAATCTTGCAAGCGCTGGGTCGCATGGTCGGTAAAGACGCGCACATTCTGCATTACCAGTTCTGGCTGGTGAAATACATGCGTGTTAATGCGTTGTAGAATAACGTGTTTTTGAGTTGAGTTTCTCAGCGTGACGAGAAAAGTATCGTTGATATTACCGTTACCAAAAGCTTGAATCTCTACAATTTGACCTTCTACGTCAAATTGGCTGGCGATCGCCACCAGATTATCTATAGTTTTGCTTTTTAGATCGATCTCTTTTATCATATGTGTTCCGATTGTTGGTGCGTTTCGCTTATCGGTCGAATCACACCATTTGCCTTGCACTAAGACAAGCTGACAACCGGATATTATGCATCTATCTATAGGCTGAAGCAGGTAGCTTTTACTAAACTTTGCAATATCAGTTAATAGGGAGCAGGGAGTAGGGGGACAAGGAAGCAGGGGGGTAGAGCAACAATTGTCAACCATCAACTAACAACCAACGATTAATGACCAATGAGAAACAATTAACTACAGACAGGATTATGGGTTCCCCAGAATACAAATGGCTGGAATGGGCAAAAAAGCTAGAGGCGATCGCGCAAACTGGTTTGACTTATACCGAAGGAGTGTTTGACAGAGAACGCTACAAATCCCTACGGGCGATCGCGGCGGAAATTATGGCAACTTATAGTCATGTCGAGCCTAGCTACGTTCTCGATTTATTTTCTCAAGAGGTTGGTTATGCTACCCCAAAAGTAGACGTGCGGGCGGCGGTTTTCCAAGAAGATAAGTTGTTATTGGTAAAGGAAAAAGTAGATGGTTGTTGGTCGCTACCAGGAGGTTATGCTGACATAGGCAACTCTCCTAGTGAAGTTGTGGTGCGCGAAGTTCAGGAAGAATCAGGATATCTCACCCGCGCTGTCAAATTACTTGCTGTCTACGATCGCGATAAGCAGGGACATCCACCTTTCCCTTATGCTGTTTACAAGTTACATTTCTTATGCGAACTTATTGGTGGTTCTCCATCATCTAGCATTGAAACTGACGAGGTAGCTTTTTTTGGCGAAGATGAAATTCCTCCCTTGTCTTTGACACGGGTAATGCCTACTCAAATTACTAAAATTTTCCACTACCATCGCCATCCAGATTTACCAACTTATTTTGATTAACCTCAATGTAGAGACGTTACATGTGTAGAGGCGTTACATGTAACGCCTCTACACTGTCTTATTTTGCTCTAGTCACCAGTCACCAGTCACTAGTCACTGTTGTTCCATCCACTCAATACCTTCTTTGACTTTATGCCGCATTGTTGCTGCATCTGCATGATAGCGGCGACCGTGACCGGGTAATACCCATTCAAAAGAGTAATCTAACAAGCGATAGGTAGACTTAATCAGTTCTGACCAAGAATACCAGCAGACACCTGGAAAACCTGCTAATATTTGGTCGTCATCATCCCAAGCGATATGATCGCCTGTAAATAGAAACGTATCTTTGTAGAGTAAAACTGTATGCCCTTTGGTATGACCAGGAACGGGAATAACTAACAAATCGGGCGCTAATCGATCGGGTTCTGTACCAGCAATCTTAATTTCTATGTTGCGCGTACTGCTAGAAATTTCGTCTGTATGAATAACGCGATCGCAACCAAAACGATCGTGATATTTTTGATGATCGGCAACATCATCGCGGTGGGTGAGATAGATATACCGAATTCCCCCCATTTCTTCGATTCGTTTTACCAACGGCGGCGTAAAACGGGGCGAATCTACTAATACGTTGCCCTCTGGACGCACAATCAAATAACTCGCTGCCCCATAGGAATTTTCAGCATGATAGCCGCAGTGATAGACATTTTCAGCTACTAAAATTGGAAAACTTTCTTGTGCAGATTTGATATCTTTTGGCTTTTCTACCGTACCAATTGAACTGGTAGGACAAGCAAGTAAAGCTTGTAGCGCCTTCAGTCTTTCTGTTTCATTTGTTGGTTGATGGAAAACAATCGATTGTTCGCCAGTACGGTTAAATACTTCTGGAGTCATCCAACGACAGGTATCGCAATCAATACAGGTGGTATCGACATAAAAATCCCCATCTGTATTTTGAGGGCGACGCAAGTTTATATGAGCCATATCAAACCTCTTTACCCATAGCCCAATTCCTAGCTAGGTCATGGCGGTTAATTACATCATAGTCATTATGAGTATGAATTAACATTGATTTGTAGGGGCGCACAGCTGTGCGCCCTTACGAATTGATTGCGCCCCAATACATCGCAGGTTTTGATTCGATCCCCCCTAGCCCCCCTTAAAAAGGGGGGAATCATAGCCCCCTTTTTAAGGGGGTTGGGGAGATCTCCAAGGACTATGCGCTCTAACCGAGAAGTATTGGATTGCGCCTTACAAATTGATTGTGCCTTTACGAATCGATCGCGATCGCGGAAAATTGCTACTAACTGACCAAATCAGGAAACACCTGCTGCACGGCGGGATGGACTAGGCGATGATTTTGCACGTTAACACCAGCCGCTAAGAAAGGATTAACTTCCACAGCTTTCAGACCCAAATTTGCCAATTGCAACACGTATGGTAGGGTACTGTTATTTAATGCCTGAGTTGCCGTCCAAGGGACAGCCCCAGGCATGTTAGGAACACCATAGTGGACGACTCCCTCTTCTACATAAACTGGGTTGGTGTGAGAAGTTGGGCGTAAGGTTTCAATACAACCGCCTTGATCGACAGCAACATCTACAATCACCGCACCAGGATGCATTTGTTTGACTAAGTTGCGCGAGACGAGAATTGGCGCTTTACGTCCAGGGACTAAGACAGCACCGATGAGTAAGTCAGCTTGAGAGACAACAGCTTCAATCTGAGCGGAATTACTGTAAAGCAGCTCTACTCTAGAACCAAATATAGTTTCTAAGTAGGATAGGCGATCGACGTTGACATCTAAAATTTGTACGGCTGCACCCATTCCAACGGCAATTCGCGCCGCTTCCGTACCGACAACACCACCACCCAAAATGACAACTTTACCAGGTCTTACGCCTGGTACGCCGCCTAAAAGAACGCCCCGTCCCCCCTGCTGGCGTTCGAGAAACCGAGCGCCAAACTGCACCGAAAGGCGACCAGCAATAACACTCATGGGAGTGAGTAAAGGAAGTTTATTATTACCAGGTTGTTCTACAGTTTCGTATGCGATCGCCGTTACGCCACAATCAATTAAATGTTCGGTCAAAGCGCGATCGGCTGCTAGATGCAAGTAGGTAAATAATAATTGCTCTTTTTGCAAAAATTTATATTCCGGCTGGAGTGGTTCTTTCACCTTCACCACTAATTCTCGATTCCATGCAGCTTCTGGAGTGGAAACGATCTGCGCTCCGGCGAGCTTATAGTCTGTATCGGTAAAGCCAGCCCCCGTTCCAGCTTCAGTTTCAACAAAGATAGCGTGACCGTTTTCGTGCAGTACTCGCACGCTAGAAGGACTTAAACCCACCCGAAATTCTTGGTCTTTTGTTTCTTTGGGAACGCCTATTTCCATGTGCTTTTCTTTTTGCTTTTCTTTTGGTTGGATACTCCTCTCTCTAGCTTATGCTTGACAACTCTCATCTTGTGTGTAAAACATTGCGATCGGCTTTTTCAGTTGTCAGGAAGCAGGGAGCAGAGGAAGCGCAAGGTCGCGCTTGGGAGAATTTAATTCCGAATTCCGAATTCTCCTCACGCACCACTCACCACTCAACTACCAACTACCCATTACCCATTCCAAACTCTAAGTTACGATTTTCTTAACACTAGCTTGCAGAAAAAAGTGTCAAAATATATGTAATATGGTTAAAAATTGTAAACAAACATCGCGCTAGCTTCTCCAGAAGTTGTTAGACTTTCGAGGCTATTATCAACCGTGAGCTTTAGTAAATTCGTGTAATTCAAAGGATAAAAACATGACTGCCCAACCTCAACCAACAACTACACCTAGACTAGAAGAACCGAAGTTTGGCTTCAATGAGTATGCCGAGCGTTTGAACGGACGAGCGGCGATGATCGGTTTTTTATTGATGGTGGCGATCGAAGTTGTTACCGGACACGGCGTACTAGCTTGGCTGGGCTTGAAATGATTATCTAGCAGAAGTGCCGCTTGTATTGCTAGATATAGCGTTGACAGCAATAAGTTATGTGGGTGAGGTATATTGGTAGTACCTACAGAGCAAGATAGTACCTTAAAATACAAGCGGCTTTGAGCAGTAGGTCTTAGAATTATATCCAATCTGAGATAATAGCTGAAATAAAAGTAACCATATTGAAATGAACGCCGCACTACCTAGATTTTTGAAGTCAGCATATAGGAAAGAGCCGCTACCTGCCTTTTTGATCACGATTGGGGTAGTTAATGCAGTTATCGGCGGGTTTGGCGATCGCTGGTCGCTATTCACGCTCGGATTGGGAACTGTAGGAGTTGCGATCGCCCTCCGATGGTGGATAATTTCGCAGAAGCGACAGCCAGAAGCACCTCAACCCGTGGCTCAGCATTACTTACCCTACCACTCTTCTAATTCAGAACTACCACCATTATCTGCACCCAAGCAGAGAAGACGCAGGGAATAAGTCAAAAGTTAAAAGTCAAAAGTCAAAAGTCAAAATTTACCTCTTGTCTCTCGCCTGGCTCACTGACAACTGATAACTAGTCACTGTTTAAGTGCTGCTTTTAACATTTGCCGCACGTTGTCAAAACCACGTTGTAGGCGATTGGGATGATTGTATAAGCGTCCTAACAATAAAGTGCCTTCGATCGCATTCATCAGTTGTTCGGCTAAATTATCGGGATCGATATCAGAACATAACTGAGTTTGTCCTTGACGCAGTAATTGAGCGATCGCGAAATGCCATTGGTCAAACACCTGGATCAGATGTGTTTGAAATGATGTATCATATTTTGCTAAATCGACAATTAAGTTACCTAAGAAACAGCCGCCACAATCTGGTTCGGTAAGGTGTTTTGCTTCTAGGCGGTCGATTATCCACACCAGTTGTGCGATCGGATCGCTAGTATGTTCGGCAGCAGGCTTGATGATATGAGTCTTAATTTGCTGCCACTTATAATCAATCAGAGCGTGGGCTAATTCATCTTTCGACTGAAAGTAATTGTAAAAACTTCCAGATGAAGTACCGCTGACGCTAAATAATTCTTTGAGTCCCGTAGATTGAAACCCTTGATGATGAATCAGATCTAAAACCGAGGCTAAAATATCTTCGCGAGTCCGTTTCAGGTTAACCATTTAATCAGTTATCAGTTATCAGTTATCAGTTGTCGGTTACTTACGACTTACGCTTCTCCCTTGTCCCCCTTGTCTCCCTTGTCGTTGTCATAAACCTACACCCGCAACTCCTCAACAGCGCGGGTTTCGCGAGATAGGTGTAATTCTAGTTCGGCTTTGAGTTCGTGATAGGCAGGGTAGCGATCTAGACTTTCGCGCTTGCGGGGACGGGGGAAGGGAATATCGAGTACTTCGACAATTTGAGCGGCGGGACCCCGACTCATCATTACGATTTGATCTGATAGTAACAAAGCCTCTTCAATACTGTGGGTAATCAGAATTGCGGTTTTGTGTTGTTGCTCCCAAATTCGCGCAATTTCATCTTGCAAAAAACCCCGCGTTAATGCGTCTAAAGCACCAAATGGCTCATCCATCAACAGAATTTGCGGATTAATTGCCAAAGCTCTGGCGATACCGACTCTTTGCTTCATTCCTCCCGATAATTCATGGGGATGTTTCTGTTCTGCACCCCGCAACCCGACTAGATCGATATATTCGCGCACGATCTGTTTTTGCCGATCGCGAGACATCTTAGGATAAACCGTTTCAATTGCAAAGCGGATATTTTCTGCTACAGTCATCCAAGGCATCAGAGAATAATTTTGGAAAACGACACCGCGATCGGGACCTGGATGATGAATTGCTGTCCCATTCAGCATTACCACACCGCTAGTAGGTGGAGTCAAACCAGCAATAATGTTTAGTAAAGTTGATTTACCGCATCCAGAAGGACCGATAATTGAAACAAAGGTATTCGCTGAAATTTCTAAATTAATCTCAGCGATCGCAATATAATCCGGCGAAGTACGACGCAATAGCCGATCTACTAAGCTCTGTCTCCCAGGAAAGACCTTAAACACATCCTTCAGCACCAACTGAGTCGTGTCTTTAAGCGTAGGATCGAGTGTATCAGTATAGGAAATCATATTTGTAATGGGTAGTTGGTAGTTGAGAGGTGGCTGGTGGCTAGTGGCTAGTGGCTAGATTCTTTTTTTCGGTCTAGTCACCAGTCACTAGCCACTCTCTATTGGTAACTGGTCACTGACCAAAAGACACCCAACTGTGTAATAGTCCCAAGAGGCGATCGAGGAGAATTCCTACTAATCCGATAACGACGATCGCGGTAATGATGCTGGTGACATTGAGGTTGTTCCACTCGTTCCAAACAAAGCTGCCAATACCCGTACCACCGACAATCATCTCGGCGGCGACTATTACTAACCAGGAAATACCGATACTAATTCGCAATCCTGCTACGATTTGAGGTGCGGCTGCTGGTAAGATGACTTTGGCGATCGTCCGCCAGCGAGATGCTCCTAGAGTCCGTGCTACGTTGAGGTAGTCGCGAGAAACGTGGCTGACACCAAATTTGGTATTAATTAACGTGGGTGCAATGCTCGTAATTGCAATTACGAACAAGGCTGTTGCTTCAGAACTTTTGAGGATTGCTAATCCTAATGGCAACCATGCTAAAGGAGAGACGGGACGTAGCAGTTGAATAAACGGATCGACGGCTTTGGAAACGACTTCTGATAATCCGATCGCAATACCTAGAGGAATAGCGATCGCGGAACCAATGAGAAACCCGATCGTGACTCGTTGTAAGCTTGCTAGTAGGTGCAACCCAATGCCCTTATCGTTGGGACCGTTATCGTAAAACGGATCGACGATCCAACTCCAAAAGTCGGCGATCGTCCGACTGGCAGCAGGCATCACAGGAGAAAATAGCTTCAATTGCACTCCCAATTCCCATACGAGTAACAACGCAGTTAGCAGTAAAAAGAATAAAATTGTGGCTTGTAAATTGGGATTTTGGAGCCAAGGATGAGCTGAGAAATGCGATCGCTGCTTGGATAATCGTCGGGAGTTGTCCACTATTACCTCTAAACCTTGAACTGTTTTTTCTGTTCTTGTAAATAGGCTTCAACTTTACCAGGGTCAAAGTCACCATTTTTCAGTTTTTCGATCCGCGTAGACTCCGCAGGTGGATTTTGTCCCAATTCTTTCGCCAGTTCCCTTGCTAAATCTGTCATATAGACTTGGGTGGCAATTTCTTCATATTTTGCCTTTTCTGTCGGCATTAAATCCCAGCGTACCATTTGAGAAGAAATCCACTTGGCAAAGCTTTTCCACGGATAGGGATCGAAGCCAATCCGATCTGGTACGTCTAGTGTTTGTCCTAAACCATTGTCAAATTTACCCGTCAGCACGGCTGTAAGAACTGGTTCCGGCTGATTGAGATACTTGCGTTCGGACATTGCCTTGGCGACTTCCTGACGGTTTTCGGCGGCGTTGGCGTGTCCGGCGCTATCGATAATCGCTTTGTTAACGGCGCGGAAGGTATTCGGGTGGCGATCGATCCAACTTTGGCTAGCGGCAAACGCACAACACGGGTGTCCTTGCCACAGATCTTTGGTGAGTAAGTGAATGAAACCAATTTTCTCAAAGATTGCCCGTTGCCCGAAATTATCAGGCATCAGGAAAGCGTCAATTTGTCCTGCTGCCATTTTTGCGACTGAATCTGGCGGGGGAACGATTTCTAGTCTTACGTCTTTGTCTGGATTCAATCCCCCCGATGCGAGGTAGTAGCGCAGTAACAAATTATGCATCGAGTAGGGAAAAGGCAACCCGATAGTCATGCCTTTAAAATCTGCCGCAGTTTTGACTTTATCTTGATGTTTGCTGGCAACTGCGATCGATTGTCCGTTAATATTTTCAATACTGGCAAGTCGAATCGGGAAGGCAGAAGAACCCAAACCCAAAGTCATCGCAATTGGCATCGGAGACAGCATATGATATGCATCGAGTTCGCCGGCGATCGCAGATTCTCTTACTGCTGCCCAGTTTGGCATTTTCTTCAGCGTTACGTTTAACCCATGTTTTTTAAAAAATCCCAGCGGTTCGGCGGCAACGATGGGAATCGAACAGGCGATGGGAATAAAACCAATTGTTAAATCGGTTTTTTCTAACTTACTCGTAGCTGCGGCATTTGTAGAAGTTGCGTTTGGTGCTTGCGAGTTATTGTTACTGACGCAACTTGCAGCCGTGACAACTGCGGCGGCGGCGGCAACTTTAATTAAAAAATCGCGGCGGCGAAACTTGCTTAGACGGAGTGCATCGTTAAAAAACTGGGTTGAGCGATCGCCAAAGGCAGCCGCAAAAGCCTCTTCTAATCCTCCGGCAAGCTGGATCAAATCGTAGCAGATCTGGCGTTGTCCTGGTTCGGCGCGATCGAGCATCTGGAGTACCAGAGTCTTTCTGATTTCGGCTTGAGTTAATCCCCGTGCAAACTCTAAAGTTTCTCCTGAGTAGTGTCCCATTTTACACAGGTCGTCCACCAAATCTGCTGGATCTTGGGGCATTCCTTCTAGAAATTTTTGATGATCTGCAGCGATGTGCGAACCACCACAAGGACAGTTAGCGTTAGCGGAGCTTAACGAAGTTATCGTATCTAAATAGCTAAAAGACTCTAGTAGAGCCATCATAATTTTTTGTTGTTGGTTGTTGGTTGTTGGTTATTAGTTGTTAGTTGACGGTTGACGGTTATTATCTTCCTTGTCTCCCTTGTCTCCCCCCTCTCCCTTGTCTCCCCCCTCTCCCTTGTCTCCCCCCTCTCCCTTGTCTCCCCCTTCTCCCTTGTCTCCTATTTTTTGACTTTTAACTTTTAACTTTTGACTTCTCCATGTCGTGTAACATTTTTTTCAACTGTTTTAATGCTGGGGTGACGATCGCGACGAAGTATGATTCGCGTAGTTTTCTTTCGGCTATTCCACCGTGTAAGTAGCCTCTTGCGCCTACATGTAGCATGGCGGCGTTTGCTGCCCGTAGGGAGAGTTCTGAGGCATCAATTCGGGCTTGAATGATTTGTTTTAGTAAGGGGCGATCGCATCCTTGTTGGCTCATCTGGGTGGCGATCGCGTAGGTTTTCTCGCGGGTCGTTGCTAGACTAGCAGCTAGGTCTTCTACTTGGTCGTCTAGAAAGCAGTTGACGTGTCCGTAGCGTTGATTTGCCCGTTCCATAATTTGGATGCAACTAGCTACTAGACCTAAGCCCATGCCAACTTGCGTCAAGATAAACCCAGGACGGATACGATTGACGTATTCTTCGCAGGGGGCGGCGAGAATTAATTCATCTGGTACGAAGACATCGCGGAAGATGCAGCTGTAGGTATTGCTACCCTCTAAGGCGATGAAATGGGCGTTGCAACGCAGAGTCAGTCCTGTGAGTTCGTCGGAAACGATCGCCATGAGGTAGTCATCGCTATCTGCTAGTCTTGCAGCAATGCCAAAGTGATGTCCTGCACCTAAGTTGGAAACCCAAGGTAGCATCCCGTTGAGTACGTAACCTCTAGGTTGACGTTCGGCAACCAAAGCGATTTTCTCAATTCCAGCAAAGTGTTTCATTGGGTTGGATAAACCCGTGCCACCTAAAACTTTACCTGTAGCGACTAAGGGGAGAAGGTGCTGTTTGAGGTAGGTATTGTCACTATTCTGCATGTACCAGGTGCAGGCTATCTGACACCAAGTCATAAACCCAGTACACAAGCACTCTTGGGATATAGCTTCGATCGCTTGGACTGCTGCTTTTAAGCCGTTGCCAGCACCGCCATATTCTACCGCAACCGCCTGCCGATAACCACCCAATTCCCCTACTAGGTGCATGAAGTCACGGGGATATTGTCCTTTGAGATCGATGTCTGCAACTTGCGGTGCTAATTGGGTCGCGATCGCTTTATGCAATTCTGCCAGCATGGTTTCGGGTGCTTGCGTCTTTGCTACTGCGCGATCGGATAGATTTGAAACTGCTTGCATACTAGATACTAGAATTCCTGAGCGACAACACAAACTCATGTATATTTAAATTTCTTAACATTATGACTTGCTGAGATTGGCAAGTCTGTCTTCTCAGTATCAATTTGCGCTCAATTCAGAGTAGAGACGCAATAACTTACGTATGCATCTCTACACAAATATCTGCTACCTCTGTGACTGTCCTCTGTGTTCTACTGCTCACTTAAGAGCAACATCTACATTTACGGGTAAGCGAAATGTGTTGGCAACTGGCGACCAAAAATTTGCATGAGCCACTAGATCTTCTAGTTCCTCTTTGCTAGCATCTCCTTCTAAATCCACTTTGACGCGGACATCGGTGAATCCCAACCGCTTCTCTGCTAAGTCACCAATTCCCCAGACACCCGTGATATTGATGTCACCTTCTAGTTCCAGTTCTAGTTTTGTGAGCGTAATTCCCCGCATGACTGCGTTAGCATGAATACCCACTGATAAGCACGAACCCAGACAGGCTAGCATTGCTTCTGATGGATTGGGTGCTGTGTCTTGCCCTAGCAGGGTGGGAGGTTCGTCAATAACGTGTTCTGGTAAGTCTCGAACGTAGGTTAAATTGCGAAATTGTCCTTCACAAACCGTCTTCACCTTCAAGGACTTGACAACATTAGGATTTGCCTTAGCAGTCACCGCTAATTTCTCTAGCCCTTCTTTACTCACCGGACGCAGCGGCGCTTTTACTTCTGCCTTGACAGTAGTTTCAGTCATAGCCCTGACTCAATTAGAATGTTCTATCTAATTCAACCAGACTTTGTTTGGTAATGCAGTACACTAAGTTACCAAATGAGGGGAGCAGGGGGACAAGGGGGACAAGGGGGACAAGGGGGACAAGGGGGACAAGGGGGACAAGGGGGACAAGGGGGACAAGGGGGACAAGGAAGCAGAGAGCAGGTGGGCTTTGTGTGCAGGTGGGCAGAGGAGATAAAATAACTAACTGGTCAGGAGTCAGGAGTCAGGAGTCAGGAGTCAGGAGTCAGGAGTCAGGAGTCAGGAGTCACCCCACACCCTACACCCTACACCCCTTCTTCACGCACCACTCACCACGCACCACTCAATTACCCATTACCCATTACCACTTACAATTACTGTAAAATTTTATAGTCAAAAATGACCCAAAACTATTGTGACTTACTGCCTGGGCATCATTACCAAACACGGTTTAGTTATGGCGGCGGACTCGCGCACGAATGCCGGGGTAGACTACGTATCTACATATCAAAAGCTATTTGATTTTTCCCAGCCAGGAGAACGGGTCATTCTGCTCTGTACGGCAGGAAATCTTTCGGTGACGCAAGGCGCGATCGCGCAGATGCATAGAGATATTAGAATTCCAGAAGAGGCTAATTTACATACCCTGCCAACACTCTACGATGTCGCCCGCTACATTGGAGCTAAAATTCGGCAGATTCAAGAACAAGACCGGGTATGGCTGAAGCAAGATGGTATCGATGTCCAATGTACTCTGCTTTTGGGGGGACAAATTCAGGGACAACCGCCAGAACTATACATGATTTACAGTCAAGGCAACTGCATTCATGCCACTTCAGAAACTCCATTTATGCAAGTCGGCGAGACTAAGTACGGGAAACCCATTCTAGACCGCATACTGGATTTTAACACGACATTGGAAGCAGCAGCTAAGTGTGCGTTGTTGTCGATTGACTCTACGATGAAGTCTAATATTTCTGTGGGACCGCCAATTAATTTAGTGGTGTATGAAAAGGACTCTTTCAAAGTCCAACACGATTTGCGGTTGCGGTTGGGTGCGCCATATCTCACTAAAATTCGCAAGCAGTGGGAGACTTCGTTGCGGGAAGCCTTTGAGCGAATGCCTGATATTGATTGGGAACGCGATACGGGTGGAAATGTGGAAGAGTTTCTCGATCCTTAAATTGATTATGCGTTTGCGGAATCAAGGTGTGTTGTCCTGTTGTAAAATTCAAGAGAATTTGGCGATCGCAATTTAATCCACGTCACCAATTCTTCACATTTTCACAAACTATTCACCAAAGATTTCTGCTTTCTTCACAAACTATTCACCATTTTGGTTTAACTTCAAAATTAATCAGTAACAGAGGAGATTCACACCATGACTTCCTACATTCCTTTTGAAAACGCACTTATATTCCTAGCTGCTGCTTATTTGGCTTCTGTTTTCGGAATTATGGCTGTTTCTCAATTCTGCTTAGCAGTTATTGAAACTTCTGAAGAATCAGTCAAATAATTTGACAAATAGTATGTCTTGATACAGTATTTTTTAAAGCAACGTGCATACTGTTATCGAGAAAAATCTGGCTCTACAATTGCTGGAAAGTTAGCATAGTTGCGCCGCACCCAATCCATACCCACCTCGTTATTGAGTTTAATGTGTTGAGGTGTGTTGGTATAAAGTTTACTTAAGATATCTGCATCTTGCTCGATGACGACTTCTACTAGTCGCAAGAGGTTTCGTTTAATTAAATGAGCAATCGGGTGATGTGCTTTCACGAACATCAGAACGTAGACGCGAGAGTGAGTTTCTGATTCGGGAAGGTAAAAATGGCATTCTTTTAAGCTTAAAAGTGGACTCTCGCCGTGTACCATGCCCATGAATGGAAAGAAGTTTTCTAAATGAGCTTCTAATACTTGAGGCATTGCCAAGAGTCCAGGGTTTTTGAGAATATCTTGTAGATTTGGTTTTTTTCGCAGTTGTGCAATGTAGGCATGGGAATGCAATCCATCGTCAATAAACTGCTTCAGTTGAACTTCCTCAATTTCAAATAGCGATCGATGAGTGCCGTTTTGGTGGTTGTAGTCGTGCATATTTAGCAGTAGACTGAGAAAGTTGGTCTTAATACTGCGATCGCCCGTGTAACCGACAAATTCATACTCTGCTGCAATTTCGTTTAAAATTGTCGGAATTGGGATTATAGGCTCAAATCCACCGTAAGACCAAATAAAATCGCCTTGTACGATTAATTCTAACGGTTGTAATAAAGATTTAGTCGGTTTGTTAGTACCTGGTAAAACCGTACAGCCAGTATTATCAAATTCTAAGGCATGAAACGGACATGCGATCGCGCTACTACCATCAGATTTTTTCACGCACCACCCTTCCGATAACATTGCACCCATGTGCGGACATGCATTCGGCAAGCAACAAATGTTACCCGTACTATCCTGCCAAAGTACGTAGTCTTTACCGTAAAGCGACACCTTCATCGGCTGATTCGGCTTGAGCATAGAACGGTGCGCTAGCAGCCAGGGTGCGCCTTGTAGCATGATGCAAACTGCCTTGAAAATAACTTACTAATTAATTAGTAAGTTTAGAGAGATGAAGGGGCGATCGTCAAGCAATTTAGCTATTCTGATAACAGCTCGACAATTGGAAGATCTGCATAAGCAGCACGAATATCTTCTAAATTGCCAGGATTATAAGTATCCTGCCAAGAAAGCAAAAAGCGAGAGCCGATGTTTCTCAAGTTTGGTGGAATAGAAGATGTGGAGATCTCCCAATACCATTCTCCATCTAACATCCCTTTTCTAACTAGACGCTCAAGAATAACTCTTGTATAGCCACCATCTAAATGAAAATCAACCCTGACAGGTTCAAACCGCCAATACAGGCTCATAGAGTAAGTTAGGCTCGGCAGATACCTTATGATAAAGGTAAACAAAAATATTCAGTATGAATATCACCTTAAAACCAGAGCAAGAAAAGATAGTCCAGACTTTGCTGGCATCAGGTAAATTTAAGAATGTTGATGAAGTCATTCAAGCAGCACTGCACCTGCTAGAAGAAGATGATCGTGAATACCAGCAGTGGATGATTGAAACTCGCGCTAAGGTTGAGGAAGGAATCGCATCGCTCGAACGTGGGGAAGGAATCGATGGTGAAACATTTGTCAACCAGTTGTTAACAAAGTTCAAGCAGGCAAGAGAAGCTCAGCAATGAGTCAGTATATTATTTCTCAACCTGCCTCCCGCGATTTGCAAGACATTCTAAACTATTTTGCAGTAGAAAATGTAAATGCTAGTGAGCGCTTTCTACAGTCGTTCAATAAAAAATGTCAGCAGCTCGTTAGTTTTCCTAATATGGGACGACAGTATGATAATTTACGTCTCGGCTTACGAGGACTACCGTTAGATGGGTATATTATCCTCTATCAAGTTGGAAAAGATAGAATTGAAATCGTCAGAGTTGTGAGTGGTAAACGCAATTTAGAAACTCTGTTTGCAAATCCAGAAGAGGAATAGCAAACATGGCGCGATCGCACCCTATTAAAAAACAATTTCGAGATGCAGAAGCGACACAAAAACAGATTCTTGATGCCGCAGAATTAGAGTTTGCCAGACACGGAATTAAAGGTGCTAGAATGAGCGATATTGCCGATCGCGCTCAAATTACAACTGCGACAATTCACTACTATTTCGAGAACAAAGAAGGTTTATACAAAGCAGTCTTACAGCGTCCAGTTAACGAAGTTCAGGCGATGGTAAGTCAACTAAAACTAAACGATTTATCACCAGAAGAAGCACTCAAACAAATTATTCGAGTTGCGATCGCCTACGAAGCAAAAAACCCTCATCGTCAGATGCTTTGGTTTCAAGAAGCTAGTCAAAATCAAGGTTTTTATTTTAAACAAAGTAACGTAGAAAGTCTACATGAACATTTAATCCAAGTTCTGAATCGTGGTATGAAAGCAGGTTGTTTTCGTCCCCTCGATCCATTTTTAACATTAACTCATATTTTAAGCGTTTGTCTTTTTTACTTTACCGTACACGAAAATTGGAAACATTTAAATTCTGGGAGCGATCGCCTTAGTCAGGAAATGGTAGAAAAACATACTGAGGCAGCAATTGAATTTATTTTGGCAGCGGTAAAAAACTAATCTGAATCTGCCGAACAATATTTATCTATCTCAAACGTCATGTACATTTTATAATAATTGCTTCCTGAGAGTATACTTAAAATAACGCCAAGAAAAATTAGGGAGCTGAAACAAACGCTACGCCGAGCAGGTTTTACAGAACTTCCAGGCAAAGGAAGCCATACAAACTGGATACATCCTTTATATTCGGGAAAATTAACTATTTCTGGCAATGACGGAGCAGATGCTAAACCATACCAAGAAAAAGAAATTCAGCAAGCTATTCAAGAAATAGAAACTAGACAACAGGAATCGCACGAAGATGAGTGAAATGAAGTATAAGATGGTGATTCAATGGTCGAATGAAGATAACTGCTTTTTGGTAGGTTTTCCTGATTTTCCTGGGCAGACTTGGCGGACTCATGGAGCTACATATGAGTCAGCTGTAGCAAATGGTAGAGAAGCCTTAGAATCCCTGATAATGGCTTATGAAGCAACAGGCGAACCACTACCACAACCGACTATTCATCAAGCTGCATAGTTCATCCTTCTTGATCCTGCAACACTGTTTTTGACACGATGCGAGTTTTCTTGCGATCGCTTTCTGAAAGTTCTTCTCCCGACTGCAAGCGTGTGGCGTTATCTTGCAACACAGTAGCGGCACTGCGATCGCCCATTTGCAAGGCAGTTTTAGCCGCAGTTTGTAACATTGTCGCCGCGCCAGCGCGATCGCCTTGTTGTAATTTCAATTCGGCTAGCTGTGTTTGACGATATTTAGCCAATGCCAAAACATATTGCTGTACTTGCGGATTATTTACAGGTTTATAATCCCGTACCACGTTAATTTCTACCGGAATATTGTCAGAGAGCAAATTAGTTTGGTCAACCGCCGGATCGTCATAGCAGATTTGGACGCTAGCAATCGTGTGTTTGCCTTCCGGTAACTGACTGATATACATATTTGCTAACACCACCCGTTCGGAGTCCTTCATCAAGTCTCCCAAGCGCACGGTGTAACGTCCGTAGGTATCTTGTTGTATGGGTAATTCAATTGCATCTGGCGCAACTTGGGCAATCGGCTTGAGTTCGGCGAGTCGTACTTTAGGAATAAACGATAATAGCAGGTAAGCATTTGTCAATTCCACGGCTTGAATGCGATCGAATAACCGCCCGAACTCCTCTAGAATTTGCTCTGGGTGTTGGATGTAAGATAAACCGCCACCGCCCGCATCGGCAATTTTTTCTAAAATATCTTGGTTCCAATAATCGCCAAAGCCTAAAGTGTTGAGGGTTAAGTTGTAGCTAGCTGCCAGTTGTGCCAATTTCAGACAGCGATCGTTGTCACCGTGTTCGTTTTCTCCATCCGTAAGTAAAAACGCCTGGGAAATGGCTTCTTTCTTGCCTTTCCCTAGTTCTTCAATTCCCAATTTCAGCCCTTCATCGATCGCCGTGCCACCTTCAGCATATAAACGGTCGATTTGCCGTTTAATATAGTCAGGATTGTTAACCGTTTGGTTGGGTACGATTACCTTGGCGCGGTGATCGAAAACGACAATTGAGAGGCGATCTTCTGGCTGGAGTCGATCGACTAGTGTTTGTGCCGCTTGTTTAACCGTTTCAATCGGTTGTCCCTTCATCGAACCACTTTGGTCGAGAATTAAGCAAAGATTAAGCGGAACTTGCCGCTGCGAATTATTTGCGATCGCAGAAATTGATACAGCCAATTGTCGCTGACTTGTAGCTTGATGTGCGTCTAAATTGACATCGTTCAGGGTAGGCTGCAAGCTAACCTTCATACCTTTCGTCCTATCTAACCAGATGTGATATCAACTGCTCCACAGCCCCATACTGTTGCTACGGAAAAGTTATGTTAAGTCCATCTCTATTGTCAATTACAGAATATCCTATGTGCTTCTATCTCGGATGCGATCGCAACCTCAAATCCATACCTGAGATTTCCGGGTGAGGAATCCGTACCCCTTTTCAACTCATCCTCAAGCTAGGATTACACTATCAGATAATGTCATTATTGCATTATTGTAACCGTCTGGATTTGCTATGGTTTCACCGATTAAAGCCGTTCAAGCCCCCTACTATGGCGATAACTTCTACCGCACGCCACCGCCAGACTTACCCTCTTTACTACTCAAAGAGCGGATTGTCTATCTTGGTATGCCCCTCGTACCCGCCGTCACCGAATTAATTATTGCCGAATTACTCTATTTGCAATCTGACGATCCAGACAAGCCGATCAAAATCTACATCAACTCTACAGGTACGTCTAGCTACAATGGCGAACCCATCGGCTTTGAAACTGAAGCCTTTGCCATTTACGACACGCTGAGATACATTAAACCCCCCGTTCACACCATTTGTATCGGCTCGGCGATGGGAATGGCAGCAATGCTGCTTTCAGCTGGAACTCCAGGTTGTCGTGCTAGTCTGCCCAATGCCAACATTATTTTGCACCAACCCAAAAGCTACGCCCAAGGACAAGCTACAGATATTCAAATTCGAGCGAAAGAAGTGTTGGCAAATAAGGCAACACTGTTAGATATTTTGGCAAAAACGACTGGACAGCCGATAGAAAAAATTGGCAAAGATATGGATCGGCTATTTTACTTAACTCCTCAGCAGGCGAAAGAATACGGTCTGATCGATCGCGTCTTGGAGAAACAAGACTTAGCCAATCCTCCCCTACCAGCTGGAGTCATCTAGCTTGTCATTTGTCATTGGTCATTGGTCATTTGCGAACAACCAATAACCAACAACCAACAATCAACAATGGAGTAGCTCATATGCCTATCGGTGTACCAAAGGTTCCCTATCGGATGCCAGGGGAACAATACACTCAGTGGATTGATATTTACAACCGCCTCTATAGAGAACGAATCATTTTCTTAGGACGCGATGTAGACGACGAAATTGCCAACCAAATTATTGCGGTTATGCTTTATTTGGATTCGGAAGATCCAGGCAAAGATATTTCCTTATACATCAATTCCCCGGGGGGAATGGTGACATCTGGGATGGCAATTTATGACACGATGCAACACATCAAATCTGATGTAATTACAATTTGTGTCGGTTTAGCTGCATCAATGGGGTCTTTCCTACTTGCTGCAGGTACAAAAGGCAAGCGTCTTGCCTTACCTCACTCGCGGATTATGATCCATCAACCATCAGGTGGGACTCGCGGACAAGCATCAGATATTGAAATTGAAGCGCGGGAAATCTTGCGAATTCGCGGTCAGTTAAACCAGATTTATGCTAACAATACAGGTCAACCTCTAGAAAAAATTGAAAAAGACATGGATCGTGACTTCTTCATGTCAGCAGAGGAAGCCAAAGCATACGGTCTAATCGATCACGTAGTCGAAGAACGTCCGTAGTAGTTAGTAATTAGCCATTAGCTGTTAGCAAATAACTAATGGCTACTCTCTTTTTTGCGCCTACTCTACTCTTCGAGAAGGGCTTCGCCCTACGAGAACGCTTTGCGCCTTTGCGTCTTTGCGTGACATAATCTAATATGACTAACACCCTCAAAGTCACAATTAAACTTTTCGCCGCCTATCAAGAAGCATACGGCAAATCGGAACTGGCACTAGAATTTCCTCAGAATACACCAGTTGCAGCAGTACGCGATCGCCTGATCTCCGAACATCCACAACTCTCGCAGTGGCGCGACGTGACTCGCTTTGGGATCAATTTACAATTCGTCGAACCCGATACTCTCCTTCAGGACGGAGATGAGGTGGTGTTGATTCCTCCCGTCAGTGGTGGTTAGTGAGAGAAGTCAAAAGTTAAAAGTTAAAAGTCAAAAATTTAATTTAAAGATTTAATTTAAAATAATTTTATTTGTTGCCTGTCCGGTGTTATCCACATCATAAATAATTGGTACACCTGTAGCGAGTTCTAGATTCGGAATTAGTTCGGGACTGAGGCGATCGAGTTGCATAATAATAGAGCGAAGAGAATTGCCGTGAGCTGCAACTAAAACATTATCTCCTTGTTTTAACTGGGTAAGAATGCGGCTGTGGAAAAAAGGAAGAGTGCGCTGCATTGTATCTTCTAGACTCTCGCCGCCAGGAGGACGCATGGAAAAAGATCTTCGCCATGCTTGTACCACATCCGCACCGTATTTTTCGGCTGTCTGCGCTTTATTTAATCCCTGCAAATCGCCATAAAAACGCTCGTCCAGTGCCATGCTGGGAATAATAGGAAGTTCGCAACTTGAATTACCTTCATACTTATCCCAACCGTGCCAGTGCGGATCGTCGGCTTCGTGTTTCAGTACGGGATTTTTCCCAGCACAAATTTCTTCAAATTCCGTCAGGCAAATAATCGCAGTTTCAATTGCCCGAATTAATAAGCTGGTAAAGCAAATATCAACTCGATAATCTCTCAGTTTATAAGCTGCCTTTGTTGCCTCCAATCGCCCTAATTTACTCAAAGGCACATCTACCCAACCTGTAAATTTGTTGGCAGCATTCCAGATACTTTGTCCGTGTCGGATGAGGATGAGTTTGGACATATTATTGTCTGTAAGTGGTAGAGTCAAAATGACTCTATATTCTCGCAGTAGAACCACAAAAGGAAACGCGATCGCTCTGCCGCTATGTTAACCAGTATTACTAACTATGAAATCACCTGGGAAAAGTTACCAGATGACTTTGTTTTAGACGACGAACCCGTGGATAACATCAACCAGCCGTCTCTAGCTGCGGCTTTGACTGAAAGCTTAGAAATAGCTGGGAAGGTTCCTCCCAATGCTTTAACTACCACTAATTATGGTATCTGTGCCGCAGTAAATCAAAAGTTTGTCGTCAAAGCTCCAGATTGGGCATATATACCCGCAATACGAGTTCCTAGAGAAGAAGTTAAGCGCACTTACACTCCTCAACTCCAAGGGGAAGTTCCAGTCATTGTAATGGAATTCCTTTCGGATACCGAAGGCGGTGAATATTCAATTAAACCTACATATCCGCCCGGAAAATGGTTTTTTTACGAACAAGTGCTAAGAGTTACCCACTACATTATTTTTGAACCAGATACAGGAGAAATAGAAGCTTATCAGTTAGATGATGGGCGATATCAAATCCGCACTCCAGATGAAAATAACCGTTACTGGATTGCTCAAATTGGTTTATTTCTGGGAGTGTGGCAAGGAACGAGAGAGAATAGAACGGGTTATTGGTTGAGATGGTGGGATGAAAACGGGCGGTTGTTACTGTGGGGGCTTGAGAAAGCCGAAAGATTAGCCGCTCAACTTAGAGCAGCAGGGATTGAACCAGAAGTATGAGCGTAGGCGAGGAGTAAGGAGTGAGGGTAATACTAGTTTGCTTTTTGACTACGGCAAAAGAGATCCCCTAACCCCCCTTTTTAAGAGGGGCTAGGAAAGCTGCTTGTGCCTCTAGGCTGAAGTAGAAGAGACAAGAGAATCATTTTTCTGCTTGTTTTGAGCTGCTCCCTGGCTTGCTTCTGCCGTGTAATCCTGAATTGCCTTTACGGTGAGAGACTGAGATTTGAGCGCCCGAATAGCTGCTGCTGTAGCCCGCGCCCCTGCGATTGTCGTGATAATGGGAATCTTGTAGGTGAGCGCCGATCGCCGAATCAATTTAGCATCAGTTTGCGCCTCTTCACCAGAAGGCGTATTGATAATCAACTGAATGTTGTGATTCTTAATCGCGTCGAGGACGTGGGGTCTACCTTCATGCAACTTTAGAATTAACCCCACCTTTAGACCGTGTTCTTGCAACACTCGACGAGTGCCATCGGTGGCAATGACATCAAACCCTAATTCAATCAAATCCCTAACTACAGGCACGACTAGAGGCTTATCGCGCTCGTTACAAGTCACAAATACAGTTCCTTCTAGGGGTAGGACTTCTCCAGCTCCCAATTCAGCTTTAGCATAAGCTAAGCCAAAATCGCGATCGATTCCCATCACCTCGCCTGTCGATCGCATTTCGGGACCGAGTAACGTATCTGTCCCAGGAAACTTCTTAAATGGTAATACCGCTTCCTTAACCGCAATATGATTTAACTTCGGTTCCTCGCTCAAGCCCAATTGTGCTAAGTTTTGCCCTGCCATCACTAACGAAGCTAACTTAGCAAGTGGGACTCCGGTTGCTTTGGAGACAAACGGCACTGTCCGCGAAGCACGCGGATTTGCTTCTAAGATATAAACTTGCGGGTTATAGGTGTGCGCTCCCACTACAGCAAATTGAATATTCATCAAACCAACAACTTTGAGCGCTTTGGCTAGTTGTATGGTTTGAGTGCGAATTTTCTCTAATACCGGAGTTGGTAAGGAAATCGCAGGTAGAGTACAAGCCGAATCGCCAGAGTGAATTCCTGCTTGCTCGATATGTTCCATTACCCCACCAATGACAACTTTACCTGTAGTATCGGCGATCGCATCGACATCTACTTCGATCGCATTTTCTAAAAACTTGTCGATTAAAATCGGATGCTCCGGTTCTACCTGCACCGCAAAGGTCATGTAACGCTCTAATTCAGTGTCAGAATAGACAATTTCCATCGCTCGTCCGCCCAAAACGTAACTCGGACGCACCACCACTGGATAACCGATCTTCTGAGCCACTACCAGGGCATCCTCATAGCTGCGAGCAATTCCATTAGGTGGCTGAGCAATATTCAAAGAGTGGAGAATCTTTTCAAACTTTTCCCTGTCTTCAGCAGTATCTATATCTTCAGGAGAAGTACCCCAAATTTTGGTAGTTGGTAGTTGGTAGTTGGTAGTTGCTCCCTCAGCTCCCTCAGCTCCCTCAGCTCTCTTCTTCCCTGCTCCCTGCAAATACTGCTGCAATGGTAATGCCAACTTCAGGGGCGTTTGTCCGCCAAATTGGACGATGATGCCGAGCGGTTTTTCGACTTCGATAATGTTGATGACATCTTCGAGTGTGAGGGGTTCAAAATAAAGGCGATCGCTGGTATCGTAGTCGGTGGAGACGGTTTCGGGATTGGAGTTCACCATAATCGTCTCGTAGCCAGCCCCTTTGAGGGCGTAGGCGGCGTGACAGCAGCAGTAATCGAATTCAATTCCCTGTCCGATCCGGTTGGGTCCGCCGCCCAAAATCATCACCTTGGGACGGTCTGAGGGACGAACTTCGGTTTCGCCGTCGTAGCTGGAGTAGTGGTAGGGAGTTAAGGCTTCAAACTCAGCAGCACAGGTATCGACAGTTTTGTAAACGGGAACGATACCGAGGCTTTGGCGATATTGCCGTACTCGATCTTCGCTAGTTTTGGTGGCAAAGGCAATTTGTTTGTCGCTAAATCCCTGTTGTTTAATCGCGTATAGTTGTTTGCCGTCCAGCGATTCTAAGGGAGTGCGTTTGAGCAGTTTTTCTGTTTCGAGCAGTTGTTGGAAAGAATCTAAAAACCAGGGATCGATCCCCGTAAGCTCGTAAATTTCTTCATTGCCCATGCCCAAAAGCATCGCTTGGCGCACGGCAAAAATGCGTTCTGGGTTAGGAGTACGCAAGTTGGCGCGAATTTGTTCGAGAGAAGGTAGTTTTTCTTGCTTGTCACAACCCCAACCGCTTCTACCCGTTTCTAAAGAACGTAAGGCTTTTTGGAAAGATTCGTTGAAGGTGCGCCCGATTGCCATTGCTTCTCCGACAGATTTCATTTGCGTGGTGAGTGTCGAATCTGAACCGGGAAATTTTTCAAAGGCGAAGCGGGGAATTTTGGTAACTACATAGTCTATGGTTGGTTCAAACGAAGCAGGAGTCTTTTTCGTGATGTCGTTGGCAATCTCGTCGAGCGTGTAACCGATCGCGAGTTTAGCAGCAATTTTGGCGATCGCAAATCCGGTGGCTTTGGATGCTAAAGCTGAAGAACGCGACACGCGGGGATTCATTTCGATCGCCACGACATCGCCGTTAGTGGGATTAATTGCAAATTGGATGTTAGAGCCACCCGTCTCCACTCCGATTTCGCGGATGATCCGTACCGAGTAGTCGCGCAGCCGTTGGTATTCTTTGTCAGTCAGAGTTTGAGCCGGAGCGACGGTGATGCTGTCTCCGGTATGGATGCCCATTGGATCGATATTTTCGATGCTGCAAATAATGACGACGTTATCGGCACAATCGCGCATCACTTCTAATTCGTATTCTTTCCATCCAATTAAGGACTTGTCGATCAAAATTTGCGAGACAGGGGAAGCATCAAGTCCAGAGGTGGCGAGTTCGAGAAATTCTTCTTGGTTGTAGGCAATACCTCCACCCGTACCACCTAACGTGAAGGCAGGACGGACGATGAGAGGATACGAACCAATTTCTTGAGCAACATTTTTGGCTTCCTCTAAGTTGGAAGCAATACCACTGGGGCAAACAGCAACGCCGATTTTTGCCATCGCTTCGTTGAATTGCTGTCTGTCTTCAGCCTTTTCAATCGCGGCGAGGTTAGCGCCAATCAATTGTACGCCGTATTTTTCTAACGTGCCGTTTTTGGCAAGGCTAACGGCGAGGTTGAGGGCGGTTTGTCCGCCCATCGTAGGTAAGAGTGCGTCGGGACGCTCTGATTCAATAACTTGGGTGACCAGTTCGGGGGTCAGCGGTTCGATGTAGGTGCGCTGCGCGGTTTCGGGATCGGTCATGATCGTGGCAGGATTGGAGTTAACCAAAATCACTTCGTATCCTTCTTCTCGCAAGGCTTTACACGCTTGCGTGCCTGAGTAGTCGAATTCGCACGCTTGTCCGATGACAATCGGTCCTGCTCCCAATAGTAGGATTTTTTTGATGTCAGAGCGCCTTGGCATAGTCCTTTCCTTTGAAGTGAGTAGTGAGTAGTCGGGAGTCGGGAGTCGGGAGTCGTAAAGAGGGCGTGGGGTGTGGGGTGTAGGGTGTGGTGCGTGGTGAGTCAATTCTCTCCCTCAGCTCCCTCAACTCCCTCAGCTCCCTCAGCTCCCTCAGCTCTCTTCTAGCCTCTCGTTTGTTGCGACCAAATGCGCGTTGGTAGCCCCCAGACGTAGATGAAGCCTTCAGCGGCTTTGTGGTCGAATTGGTCTTCGGCTCCGTAGGTTGCTAGTTCGGTGTTGTAGAGGGAGTTGTCCGATTTACGTCCGACAATGGTGGCGTTGCCTTTGAAGAGTTGGACGCGCACAGTACCGGAAACTCGCACTTGAGTTTGCTGGATAAAAGCATCGAGTGCCGCTTTGAGGGGACTATACCACTGTCCGTTGTAGACGAGTTGGCTGTAGGTTTCTTCAATTCCCCGCTTGTAGCGAGTGACATCAGCAGTCAAGGTGAGGCTTTCGAGGTCGCGGTGGGCTTGAATTAAAACTGTCATGGCAGGAGATTCGTAGATTTCCCGCGACTTGATTCCCACTAGGCGGTTTTCTACCATGTCAATGCGTCCTACGCCGTGGCTACCAGCCAGTTGATTGAGTCGATCGATCAGCGTGACTGGCGCTAGGGTTTCGCCGTTTAAAGCGACTGGAACACCACCTGCAAAGGTAATTTCTACATATTCTGGCTGATTGGGAGTGTCAGCGATCGCCTTTGTCATTTGATAAATTTCTTCTGGCGGTTCTGCCCAAGGATCTTCCAAGATTCCAGCTTCGATCGCCAATCCCAACAAATTTTTATCTAAGCTGTAGGGAGAAGATTTTTTAACTGGAAAGGGAATATCGAACTTTTCGCCATAGGCGATCGTTTCTTCCCGACTCATACCCCATTCTCTAGCAGGGGCAAGAATTTTTAAATTTGGATTGAGCGCGCCAATGGAGACATCAAACCGTACTTGGTCGTTACCCTTACCCGTACAACCGTGGGCGATCGCATCTGCACCGTACTTTTCAGCCACTTCTACTAAGACTTTCGCAATTAACGGACGTGCTAAAGCTGTAGCGAGGGGATAGCGATTTTCATACAAGGCATTTGCTTGAATCGCTGGGAAGGCATACTCTCTCACGAATACATCTTGTACGTTTGCCACTAACGATTCATCTGCGCCCGATTGCAGTGCTTTTTGGCGGATTGGTTCGAGTTCGTCGCCTTGTCCTAAATCGACTGCTAGGGTAATGACTTCTTGCACGCCCCATTCATGCTTCAAGTAAGGAATACATACCGAAGTATCAACGCCCCCAGAATATGCTAGTACGGCACGCTTAGCCCGACCTGTGGAGTTATTGAGTTGGGAGCTGGTATTTGCTTTGAGATTAACTGGGGTTGTCATTTGTCGCTATGAGTGAGTAGTGAGTGGTGAGTGGTAAGAGAATTAATAATTAGCGAAGTGAAAGTTCGTTGCTGAATTCTTGCAATCTAGACAAAATTTCCCAGCGTTGAACTTGTAAGCGATCGCGATCGGCTTTGACTGCTTGTTTGGCTCGGTCAATTTTTAATTGCTCGATTTGCAGATTTTTTGCTTCAATCTCTAAAGCATTTTCCCTATCCTGAATCGTATTGAGTTCATCTACAAGTAGAGCAGTCATTGTATTAACGTTTACCTGATAGGTGAAGCGATTCATAATTCACATCCTTTAAAAAACGTCTTTTTAAAAGTCAAAAGGTAAAAGGTAAAAGTTAAAAGTCAATCCTTGGGAGCTGCTATTGGTTTTTGTTTGATTAACAGTGAAGATAAGCTAAATGAGTGAAGATTTTGTGAACCGAGTTTCACGCCGAAAAATTTTGTTCCAAAGAACTCATGAAAAGCCGATCTTTCAATACCATTGTGGTACTGCTGTTGCATTCAAATCCAATTCGTTCGTAGAACCGTTGCTGATGCGTAGTCATTAAATAAACTCGTTCGACTCGACTCATGCGGGGATGACTCAAAACTGTTTGCACTAGTTTTCGCCCTAGTCCCCGCCCTTGATAATCGGGATGAATTGCCACATCCCAAATCGTAGCGCGATAAATTCCATCAGAAGTCGCTCTGGCAAAACCAATCAGCCGTTCTTCATCCCAAACACTCACGACTGGTTCGCTATTGGCAATTGCTATGCTCAGATCTTCTAAACTGCGTCCTTGCGCCCAAAATGCTGCTTGCTCGAATAATGTTTGTAACTGGAGTAAATCGTCTTGCGATCGCTGCGGTTGGCGTAAAGCGTTACCTGTAGCAATACAGAAACAAATTTGACTGCTATCTGTTTGTGATGATGCCTCTTTAGTTGGAGATACGGTAGATGTCATTCTCGAATGGTAATTGGTAATTGGTAGTTGGTAGTTGGTGAGTGGCTGGTGGCTGGTGGCTAGAATTTTTATCTAGTCACCAGTCACTAGTCACTAATATCTAGTTACTGTTTCGCGATCCCTTCTTCGCGGGCGGCTCTTTGGACGGCAGCTGCAACGGCTGTGGCTACGCGATCGTCAAACACGGACGGGATGATATACTCTGAGTGCAAATCGCTGGGTTTAATTAAAGAAGCGATCGCGCTGGCTGCTTCTAAACACATCGTGGTTGTAATTGTGCTGGCACGACTGTCTAAAGCACCGCGAAATACGCCAGGAAAAGCTAAGACATTATTGATTTGATTTGGATAGTCGCTGCGCCCTGTTGCCATAATTGCGACATCATTCATCACCAATTCCGGTTGAATTTCAGGGATGGGATTTGCCATCGCCATCACGATTGGGTCTTTTGCCATCGATCGCACCATTTCAGGAGTGACTACACCAGGGGCGCTCACGCCAATGAAAACATCGCTGCTTATCATAGCATCGGTAAGAGTTCCAGCTTGACTAACAGCAAATTCTTGCTTTTCCTGATTCAAGTCTGTTCGATGAGTAGAGAGAATGCCTTTGGAGTCACACATGAGTATATTCGTTGCACCAGCTTTTTGCAGTAAGCGGGCGATCGCGACTCCAGCGGCTCCCGCACCGTTGATGACAATCCGAATTTGCTCGATGGGTTTGTTGACAATTTTGAGCGCGTTGAATAAAGCCGCCAGCGTGACAATTGCCGTACCGTTTTGATCGTCGTGAAATACGGGAATATCTAATTCTTGGCGCAGGCGCTTTTCAATCTCAAAGCAGCGTGGAGCCGCAATATCTTCTAAATTGACTCCCCCAAATACAGGGGCAATATTTTTGACTGTAGCAATAATCTCTTCTGTATCTTGAGTCGCTAAACAGATCGGAAAGGCATCAATTCCGGCAAATTCTTTAAATAGCATGGCTTTGCCTTCCATGACTGGTAATGCTCCGGCTGCTCCAAGATTACCTAACCCTAAAACCGCACTGCCATCCGTGACGATCGCTACAGTATTTTGTTTGATCGTGAGATTATAAACTTGTTCTGGATCTTGAGCGATCGCCGTACAGACTCGACCGACTCCAGGCGTATACGCCATTGCCAGATCGTCTTGACTTTTGAGCGGAATTCTGCTGTTCACAGTAATTTTGCCACCACGATGCAAATTAAAAGTGCGATCGTAAACGCTCATCAACTTGACATCTGCCAATTCTTTCACTGCCTGGACGATCGTTTCGGCATGTTCTGTACTAGAAGCATCAACAGTCACATCGCGAGTCGTGAGTTGGCGAGTTTGAGCGATTAAATCGATTTGACCCAAATTACCACCACTGTTGGCGATCGCTTGAGTCACAGCTGCCAGCATTCCGGCTCGATTGGGAATTTGCAAGCGTAAAGTCAGACTATAACTTGAGTTCGGCGTGAGAATTACCATAGATGGAAGTGAGGGATCGGGATAGAGAATCGAGGGAACCGGAGAGCATGGAAGCTGAAAGAGCCATTACCAATTACCCATTACCAATTACCCAGTAATAATAAACAAACTGTAACGATTTTGAAATATATAGTGTATAAGTGAAAATTTTGTGAATAGGTAAAAAATTATCCATCGCCGCAAACCCTCAGAACTGTCACCAAATCTACCAAGTGAGATCGAATCTTCCTTTATGCTGGCGGAAATACTGTTGTCAGTTGTCAGTTATCAGTGAAGAGTGGTAGTTGGTAGTTGCACCTGAAGCTCCCCTGCACCTGAAGCTCCCCTGCTTCCTTGTCCCCCTTGTCCCCCTTGTCTCCCTTGTCCCCCTGCTCCCCGACTCCCGACTCCCGACTCCCGCATCATGAAAATTCTGCTTGTAGAAGATGATGAAACTATAGTTCAACTGCTCCAGCCAACGCTTGCCAGTCAACGTTATTTGGTGGAGCTAGCGACTGATGGTCAAGCAGGATGGGAACTGGTAGACAGTTTCGAGTACGATCTGATTTTATTGGATGTGATGCTGCCTAAGCTAGATGGAATTAATTTTTGTAAAAAGCTACGGGCAAAAGGCGATCGCACTCCGGTTTTGTTACTGACAGCTCAAGATTCCAGTACTGACAAAGTTAGGGGATTAGATGCTGGTGCGGATGACTACGCGCTCAAACCGTTTGACATAGAGGAACTATTAGCTCGCATTCGTGCTTTATTACGGCGTAGCAGTGCCACACCATCTCCGGTGCTAGAGTGGGGTTTCTTACGGCTCGATCCTAGTAGCTGCGAAGTCACCTATGACGGTAAACTCTTGCATCTGACGGCAAAAGAGTACGGCATTTTAGAATTACTACTACGTAACACCCATCGCATCTTTAGCCAAAGTGCGCTACTCGATCGCGTGTGGTCGTTTGACGAACCCCCTACGGAAAATACTGTTAGAGCGCATATCAAAAGTTTAAGACAGAAAATTAAAAAAGCCGGAGCGCCAGACCCGATTG